>DATNKQ010000122.1:0-4407 GCA_035603315.1 Thermoanaerobaculia bacterium | reverse complement strand
GCCCCGCCCCTACACCAAAAGAAACGACAACCCGCCCGGGCCTCATGTCCGACCGGCCGCCAAGTGGCGCTGGAACTGGAAGCGGTTCTCGAGCATGTGGAGGTCCATGGAGTAGGAGGCCGGCCCCACGGGCTCGACCTTGGCGACGAGGACGGCCAGCTCGCGGGCGGCGAGCGCCGCCGCGAAGGCCTGGCGAAGCTCCTCCTCCGTGCTCACGGTCGCCGTCCGCGGCACCCCGGCGGCGGCGGCGATGGCTGCCAGGTCGCTGCCGGTCGCCGTGGCGGTCGTGAAGCTGCGCCCCACCGAGAGCAGCACCTCGTTGTCGAAGATCAGATGGACGAGGTTCGGCGGCCGGTAGCGGGCGAGGGTCGTGAAGGTCCCGAGGTTCATGAGGACCGAGCCGTCGCCGTCGACCACCACGACCTGAAGCTCGGGCCGCGCCAGCGCGATCCCCAGCCCCAGCGAGGAGGCGAGCCCCATGGCGTGCTCCAGGTAGAAGAAGCCGGGCTGGTGGCCGAGCGAGAAGAGCTCGGCCGGCGCCGCCCCCATGTTGGTGACGACGATCCGCGACGCGAGCTCGGGGTAGATGGCGCGGAGGGCGTCGACGCGGAGCATCTAGTCCTCCCACATCAGGCCGCGGCAGAGCAGCAGCGCCACCGGCCGCAGGTTGGCGAGGGCGAGCGTCTGCGCCTCGCGGACCCTCACGGCGACCTGCTCCGGCGCGTCGAGGGAGAGGTAGGGGATGCGCAGGGCGGCGAGGACCGCCTCGGTCACCCCGCCGCCCTCGGTCTGCCAGGGGTGCTCCTCGCCGAAGCCGCCGCGGTAGCTCACCAGGAGGAGGAGCGGGATGCGGTAGAGCTGGGCGAGCGAGACGATGCCGTTGACGCTCGCCAGAAAGCCGTGGTTCTGCAGCAGCATCGCCGAGCGCACGCCGGCCAGGTGCGCGCCGGCCGAGATCCCCACCCCCTCCTCCTCTTTGGCGAGGCGCACGAGGACCATCTCCGGGTCCTCGTCGGCCAAGGTGACAAGGTGGACGAGCCAGGTCTCCGGTAGCACCGAGAGCAGGCGGATGCCGCACGCCTTCAAAGCGTCGTAGACGATCTTGGAGTTGACTTGCGAGACCGACATGGCTGGCGGCGATGCCTCCCACGATGGCTCCCGGCGGCTCCCAATGGCTCCCGGCGGGCGGGACGCCGGGACGCTACCACGCTTCCGCATCCCTTTCGGGTACGATATCGTTCAGCTGGCCGCAATCCAGAACCTCGGTCTCCCTTTTCTCGGAGCTTTCACGATGAGTCAACGTTTGACCCGTAAGGACATGAAGCGCGACGACTTCGCGAACGCCGTGGGGCGTTCGGTGGAGTACGCCGAGAGCCATGGCAAGAACATCCTCCTGGCCGTCGCCGGCGCCGTCGTGCTGGTGGCGATCGGCGTCGGCGTCTACTTCTTCCTGGCGCAGCGGTCCACCGCCGCCGAGGCGGCGCTCGGCCGCGCCATCAAAGTGTACGCGGCGCCGGTGGGGGCGGCGGCGGCCACCGCCGAGCCCGGTCAGCCGAGCTTCCCCGACGAGGCCGCCCGGCGGGCTCGCGCCAAGCAGCTCTTCACCGAGGTCCGCGACCGCTACGGCCTCTCCCAGGCGGGCGCCGTCGCCGCCGTCTATCTGGGCCGCATCGCCGCCGCCGAGGGCAAGTTCGACGAGGCGCGCCAGCTGTGGACGGGCTTCGTCGACCATCACGGCGACAACCTCCTGGCCGGGGAGGTGCGCGTCGACCTGATGGACCTCGACCGCCGGGCGGGCAAGGGCGAGGAGCTGGTAGGACGCCTCCGTCCCATGCTCGACGACACCAGCCCGCCGCTTCCCAAGGACGTCGTCCTCTACGAGCTCGCCGTCACCTACGAGCAGCTGCAGCGCAAGCCCGAGGCGGTGAGCTCCTACCAGCGCATCCTCGACGAGTTCCCGCAGTCCCCCTACCGCCAGGAGGCGCAGCAGAAGCTGGTGGCGCTCGAGCCCTCGCGCGCCGGCGGCATGAGCCTCGGCGGCACGAACGCCTTCGGACGGCCGCCCGGCGTCTGATCCCGATCTCTAACTAGAAGGTGCTCTTGCCGAAGTCGGCGGCGAGGATCGCCAGGTCCTTGCCGTCGATGATGCCGTCGCCGTTCAGGTCGACTTCGAGGTCGAAGCGGCTGTCGAAGCGGTGGGCGCCGAAGGCCAGGGCCAGCCGCGCGAGGTCGTTGCCGTCCACCCGGCCGTCGTGGTTGAAGTCGGCGGGCAGGAACGTGGTGCCGGCGATCTGGAACTGGGAGATCAGGCGGTCGACGGTGTTGGGCGGGTTGGCCAGGTCGCGCGACCGCAGGCCGACGCTGACCACCCCCAGGGCGGGCGCCGGCGGGGTATAGAGGATCTGGGCCTTCTTGGAGTCGCCGGAGAGCGGGGTGTCGACCTCCTGCCCGTTGATCGACAGCTTGGTGTTGGCGAGATCGATGCCGGCGCCGAAATCGTAGAGGGTGACGAGGATCTTGGTGTCCGGCGAGACGTCCGTCGCGCCGTCGGGGGGATCGATGGCGCCGGTCACCGGCGGCACCCGGTCGATGCCGGCCAGGGCGTCGTCGACGATCTGCGCCATGAGGTCGTAGCCTGCCGAGTTGGGGTGCAGCTTGTCGGTGCCGCCCAGGTAATCCAGATGGAAGACGTTCGGGGTCTCATGGAAGAAGACTTCGAAGGTGTCGGCGAGCTTGCGGCCGTTGGCCCAGGCGAGGCCGCGGACCCTCCCCGCCAGCTCGGCGGTCAGGCGGTTGCTGCCGTCGGTGTTGGCGTCGGGCATGCGGGGGATCACCGTCAGGTGGACGGTCGAGAGCCCGCTCGCCGCCGCCTTCTCCGCCATCGCCTCGAGGTTGAAGGCGGTGGTCTCGACCGACACCTTCTCGTTGACGTCGTTCGTCCCTTCCATGAGCAGGAGGACGTCGCCGCCGGCGGCCAGCACGCGGTCGAGCCGCGAGAGCCCGCCGGCGGTGTCCTCGCCGGGCAGGCCCTGGTTGGAGACCGTGGCGCTGACGCCCCGGAAGGCGAGCAGCGCCTGGAGCCGGGGAGGGTATCCCGACTCGGCGCGGTTGGGGTCGTCGCCGACGCCGAAGGTGATGCTGTCGCCGAAGGCGATGTAGCGTGTCTGGGCGGCCGCCGGCGCGGCGAGCGCGACGATCGCGAGGGTGGTGACGAGCACGGCCAGCGCCGCGGGCCGGCGGAGGCGTCGCGGGCAGGTCACGGCTGGCGCTCGTCCGCAGCCGCCCAGGGCGCCGTCTTTTCGACTGCCGCGGCCGGGAAGCGGAACGTCACTCCGCCGGCACCCGGAGCGACCACGGGACGCTCGTTCCGCGCCGAAGGAGCGGTGGTCACGGAGGCGGTCCGGCCCGGCCGCCCGTCGCCGTCCAGCTCGAGGACGCTCCAGCCGTGGGGGACCGCGGTGGCGAAGAGGAGCCAGGCGGCGCCGTTTTCAAACGAGGGGTAGAGCGAGCCCGCCGGCCCCACCTCCCGCGGCGCCTCCCAGCGCCCGGCGCGGAAGCGCGCCAGGACCACCCGGTAGCCGCTGCCGTCGAAGCGGCTCCAGGCGAGGAAGGCGCCCTCGGCGTCCGCCGCCAGCACCGGGGTGATGTCGGGGACGTCGTTGTCGGCCGCCACCCGCCGCGGCCGGCTCCAGGCGCCGTCGCTCCCCAGCCGGCTCCAGACGATCTCGTCGTCGTGGCCGTCGAAGGCGCTCCAGGCGAGGAGCCAGGTGCCGTCCGCGAGGCGGGCGGCGGTCAGGGCGAGCTGGCTTCCCGGTCCGGCCGGCGAGACCGTCCGCGGCGCCTCCCAGCCGGCGCCGTCCCAGCGCGCGAAGCGCACCGCCAGCCGGCGGGCGCTGTCGCCCTCCAGCCAGACGAGACCGGCGAGCCTGCCGTCGGCGACCAGCGGCAGCGGCTCGCGCCGCAGGCGCCCTTCGCGGCCCGCCGGCGGCGGCAGCGCCGCGACGGCTCCATGGCCGCCGGCCCGGCCGGTGAGGAGGACGATCTCCCGCCCGCCCGCCGCCCCCGGGGCCGTGCCGGCGGCGAGCCAGCCGTCCCCCAACGCCGCCGTGGCCGCGACCTCCGCTCCCGCCGGGAGGGGCAGAGTCAGCCGCTCGCCGGAGGCGAGCTCGAGCCGCGTCTCCCCGCCGGCGGTGAAGGCGAGGGGCGGCCGTCCCGCGCCCGCCAACGGGGCGCTCGCCACCATCGCCGGCATCGCCGCCACGAAAAGCAGTAGCGGGATCAAACACTTGAAAGACGGGTGCATGGCGGACGATCCTACGGTGCCGCGGCCGGTCCGTCAACGCGCCGGGCTTGCCGGTCATGTCCCAATTTGGCCTCGCTCCGCTCCTTCGGGGGTGCGCCGGGACG
>DATNKQ010000088.1:0-9568 GCA_035603315.1 Thermoanaerobaculia bacterium | reverse complement strand
GTGAAGAAGTCGCTGCCGAAGAGGCGCGGCAGGTCGGCGCGGCGGAAGAGGCGGATGAGGATGTAGCGCTCGCCCAGGTACGAGTGGGCGAGCCCGAGGGCGATCGCCAGCGCGGCGCCGGCGGCGAGGAAGGGATTCATGGCGGCGCCGCGATCTCTTCAGCTCGCCGGATCAGTGGTCGACGTAGCCGCCGCGGGTGCGCACGTGCAGGCCGTCGCCCTTGGCGATCTTGACCTTCACTTGGTGCCAGCTGCCGTCGTGGTGCGGGTTCGACGGGTAGAAGCCCAGCACGTACTGGTCCCTGAGCTCGGAGAGGATCTCGCGGAAAGCCGCCTCGACGCCGGCGACGCTGTCGATCGTCTCGATGCGGCCGCCGCTTTCGATGACCGACCGCTGGAGGCCGCTGAACTCCTCCTCGTTGGCCTCGTAGTCGCGCCAGGAGGAGGAGATCTTGGCCCGCGCGCCGCCGCCGTCCTCGTTGAGCTGGATCCAGTAGATGAGCGCCTGGCTGCGCCGCTCCTTCCACAGCACTTCTTTCATGCGCATGACGCTCTGCACGTCGGTGCCGTCGGAGAAGAGGATGATGGCGCCGCGGCCGACCTGGCCGTCCAGCAGCTTGAGCGCCAGATAGAGGTGGTCGTTGATCGCCGTGCCACCCTCGGCGCTCGTCCCCTGGAGGGGCAGGTCGAAGACCTTGCGGTCGCTGGTGAATGGGGTCGCCGCCAGCAGGCGGTCCGAGAACAGCAGCAGGCTCGCCTCGTCGACGTCCTTCATGCCGGCCAGGAAGGCGCGCGCGCCGGCGCGGGAGCCCTCCAGCCGGGCGCCGCGCATGCTCTCGCTGGTGTCCATGAGGAGGACGGCGTTGAAGGGGATCTCGCCGCGCTCGAAGGTGACGAGCTTCTGCTCGACGCCGTTGTCGACGATGCGGAAGTCGCTCCTGTCGAGGTTGAGGACCCGCTTGCTGCCGCCGCCGACGACGGTGACGAAGAGCTGCCGCAGGGCGACGTTGAGCTCCTCGTTGACGACCACCGCCGGGGCGGTCAAGGAGGCGGTGCCGGTCAGGCCCGAAATGGTGTGAACCACCGCCTGCACCTGGTGCTCGACGTTCTCCTGCCCGGCGTCGGCGCGCACCCGGAAGGGCCGGTGCTTGATCTCGCCCACCCGCTTGCCGTCGAGGAAGAACTCGACGCCCAGGATGGGCTCGGGGCTCGCCACCTGCACCGCCAGGTCGACCTCGCCGAAGATCGGCGTCGCCGGCGCCGGCGAGAGGAAGGCGATCTGGATGGTGGCGGGGGCGCCGGCTGGCGGGGCGGGCGCATCGGCCGTGCCGGCGCCTGCTCCTCCTGCCAGGAGGAGCGCCAGCGCGGCGAGGAGGACGCGGCTGTAGCGCCCCCACCTGTGGGGAGCGCTCGGAATGTCACGTAGATCTCTCATGGCATCACCCCTGTTTCGCCGCCGCGGAAGCCAATGCCTGGGCGAGGATGGCGAGCCGGGCATCGGAGGTTTCGCGCATGGCGGCCCGCAGCTGTACGAGGGCGTCGGGCGCCCAGCGGCTGTAGCGGTAGCGGGGCGACTCGTCGCGCGAGAGGTCCAGGGTCTGGACCTTGTCCGCCGCCTTGAGAGCCGCCGCGGGCTCGCCGGCGCGCTCGAGCGCCGCCGCCAGCTGGATGTACAGGCGGGCGTTGCGCGGGAAGCGCGCCACTCCGCGCTTCAGGAGCTCCGCCGCCTTGGCGTAGGAGCCCTCGCGGAAGTAGAGGGCGGCGAGCTCCTCGTAGGTGAGGTCGAGGACCCAGGGGGAGGAATCGGCGGAGAGCAGCTCCTCCAACCGCCGCTTGGCCTCGGGCGCCTTGCCGCTGCGCTCGAGGCAGAGGGCGAGCCGGAGCTTCCCTTCCGCCTGCCCGGGATGGGCCTTGACCAGCCGCGTCAGGTACTCGCCCGCGGCGTCGTACTTGCCGGTCTTCTCGAAGAGAGCGCCGAGCCCCAAGAGCGCCACCTCGTCGGCGGGGTCGAGCTGCAGCGAGCGGGCGTAGAGGTCGGCGGAGAAGCCCATGAGCTGGACTTCCTGGAGATAGCTCCCCAGGCTGGTCAGCACGCGCGCCGCCGAGACCCTGGCGCCTTCGCTGGCGCCGCGCGCGGCGTAGATCTCCGCCAGGTTCTGGGCCAGGGTGCGGGCATGCAGCGACAGATGCGGGTTGTGCAGCTCGCGATAGGCGGCGTAGCTGTCGTGGTGCAGGACGAGGACCGGCAGGAGCGCCTCGTGCTGCTGCTCCTCCAGCTCGCGGACGGCCTGGGTCTCGGCCTTGAAGAGGCGGGCGGCGCCTTTGCCGTTCGTCCCCACGACGCCGGATTCGAGCGCCGTCAGATCGGCCAACGCCTCGCTGCGGGCCCCCGCCGCCCAGCGCGCGAGGATCCGGCGATAGGCCTTCTGGATGGCCGTGATGTCGAAGGTGGCGGGATCGATCCGGCCGGCGTCGGCGGCGGGCGGCTGGGGCACGTCCGCCCGTCCCTGCACCAGCCCTCCCGAGCCCAGGAGGGCGGCGAGGCCGAGGAGCAGGATCCGGGCGGGCCGGGGCGGGCGCGCGATCCATCGTCTGGGTGTCGTCATGAAGTCCTCTCGCTCCTCGGCGCTCGAATGGATACGGCCGGGGCGGGGGAGCCGTCGCTCCTCCGCCCCCTGAGCTGCAGCTGCTAGTGCCCTCGGTGCTTACGCCGCGGCGGCGGAGCGGGCGTCGTCGAGCTCTGAGGCCAGTTGAAGATCCAGCCCAGGTTGCGCACCGCCTGGTCGGTGAAAATGCCGGCGCCCGTCGAGGCGGCGAGCACGCCGCCCGAGGCCGGCGGCCCGAACATGAACGGCGAGAGGTCCGCTTCCGGGATCTGAGCGCCGAACTTGGCGTTGATGGCGTCGATGAAGGCGTTGGCGACGAAGGCGTAGCCGAACGGAGTGGGATGGACGCCGTCGTAGGAGAAGACGCCGCCGGTCAGGAAGGCGCCGGTGAAGGTGACGCCGCCGACGTCGATGCCGGAGGTGGCGAGCTGCTTCAAGAGCGAGTTGGTGTCGACGAGCGCCGCCCCCACCTGATTGCCGACGCTGGCGATGATGCCGTTGAAGGCGGCGAGCCGGGCCTCGATGGTGGCCGTCTCCTGGGCGTCGAGGACGACGTCGTCGGTCAGCGGCTGGCCGGTGCCGAGCGGCGCCGGGATGCCGATGCCCTTGGCGAGCTCAGCCGCCGCGGTCAGCAGCACATGGTCGCCGGGGCCGAGCAGGCCGTGGGGGCCGATGAGCGGCACCGGCTTGCCGTTGAAGATGACCGGCTTGTTGGTCGCCGGGTTCAGGAGCACCGGCGGCAGGGTGGTGACGAAGGGGATGCTGGTGACGTCGGGGATGTTGGCGATCGCCAGCTTGGCGCCGGAGGCGGTGATGGCCTGCACGGCGGCCGTGAAGTCGGCCTGGAAGCTCGCCACGGTAGTGAGCGTCACGTTGTCGATGACGACGCCGCTCGTGGCCGCCGCCAGCACGTCGTTGTTGCCGATCCACAGGGTGACGAACGTGGGGTGCTGCGACAGCGCCTGCACCAGCGCCGTGGTGTTGTGGAAGGCGGGGTTGCGGAGGATCAGGTCGTGGAGGCCGCCGGTCGTCGTGGCGACCAGGTCGTGCACCCGCGAGCCCGGAATCCCGAGGTTGTTGTAGGGCCGCGCCAGGCCGATGTTGGCCGGCTTGCCCTGCCCCGCGGCGGGGGTGATCGAGAGCGGCAGCAGGCTGCGGAGCTGAAGGATGGCCGGGATGCCCGGCGGGGTCACCAGCGGCTGCTCGAAGCCCGTCGTCTTGGCCGTCGCCTGCTGGTAGATGAGAGCCGGGTAGCTGTTGACCTGGACGGTCTCGATCAGGCCGCCGCTGATGAAGCCGGCGGTCAGGCTGTCGCCCAGCGAGACGTAGGTGCCGAAGTTGGCGGACCCGGTGTTCGGCTGGGCAAAGAGGGGGACGCCTGCGGTCGACGCGATCGCCAGGGCGAGCCCTACGAGCGCGATCTTGGAAAGGTTGCGATGCATGGTCGAGTCTCCTTCCGTTCCGCTCGGGAGCCGGTTACCAGGTGAAGGTCGCGCCGAGCAACAGGGCCTTGGTGTCGTAGGTGCCGGAGAAGGTGGCGTCGCCGGCGAAGGTCTTGTGCCGGGAGCGCTTGGCGAAGTCGAGGTAGAGGAGCGCGATGTCGAACTTGTGGGCGCCGGTCCAGCCGTAGCCCAGGGTGAGGCCGTTGCGGTTGGCGTCGGGCAACAGCGGGTTGACCGCCTCCTCCGGCTGCGGCGTCTGGTCGTAGACGTAGCCGAAGCGCCACTGCGAGGTGGGGCTCGTCGTCCAGCGCAGGCCGGCGCGGTAGCTGTAGGCGTTCTTCCAGTTGGCGGGGATCGTCGAATTCGGGAGCTGGCCGTCGGGGAAGGTGATGTTCACCTCCTTGAAGCTCGTCCAGCCCATCCAGTAGACGTCGGTCTCCAGGAGGAGGTCGGGGGAGAGGCCGAAGGCGAGCCCGAGGTTCGCCATGTCGGGGAAATCGATCGAGGTCTTGACCGGCAGCTTCTGGTTGAACGGCGTCTGCGCCGCCACGATGGCGTCGAACTGCGGGTTGCCGGTCGGCAGCTGAGTCAGGGTGGCGCTGCCGGTGTAGTCGACCTTCACCCGGCTGCGGTAGGCCACGCCCCAGGAGAAGCTGTTGTTGTAGCGGTCGAGGAAGCCGATGTCCCAGCCGTAGCCGGTCTTGGTGTCGGCCTTGAGATCCACTCGGCCGACGTTGACGATCGACTGGGTGAAGGGGTCCGCGGCGGGGATGTCACGCTTGAGCTCGAGGTCGGTGACGCGGGCGATGACGCCGATCCCCAGCCCCATGGTGGGAGTGATCTGCCAGCCCAGCGTCGGGTTGACGTCGATGTCGCGGATGGCGGCCTTGGTCGACAGGTAGCGGCCGGGGAACTGGTCCGGGTTCTTCCACTCGGTGGTGAGGCCGAACGGCGTGTTGAGGCCGATGCCGAACTTCCAGGTGTTGGTGATCGGCAGCACCCAGTAGGCGTGCGGCAGCGGCTGCTCGAGGAGCTTCTGCTGGCCGCTGGCGTTGGGGCCGGGGAAGGGAGCGGCGCCGTGGAAGTCCGCCTTGGTGCCGTGGACCTCGGTCAGGCCGAGCGAGAAGTCGCTCTTGCCGACCAGGCCCAGGCCGCCGGGATTGAAGAACAGCATCGACGGGTCGTCGGCCTGGGCGGTGAAGGCGCCGGCCATGCCCTGGGCCTTGGCCCCCTGCTCGAAGATGGCGAATCCCGCTGCGTGCGCCGGGACGGCCGTGAGGGCCGCGAGCGCGCAAGCGCCCAGGGCCGCCAGCATGAAACCTCCTCGCCTAAGCATCCCTTGCCTCCTGTTCATGAGAGACTGAAGTTGTCCCACCGCGATCTCTGAAAAGATCCCGAGGAATTACCGGCGGCCGATCGAGACTCCGCTCGGAAGGACTCCGCTGGAGCGTTTATTCTAGCCGCGTTTGCCGGCAACGGTAGTCCGAAGCCGTCCCGGGTGTCAAACCCCGCCCGCCAGGGCCGGCCGCCGGCGGCGGCGAGCTGCTAGAGTAGGCCGCCCAGGGAGGAGGCCCCATGCAGTTCGAGCACGAAATCCACGAGGCGACGTTCCACAAGATCGAGGAGTACTTGGGCGAGCTCTTCGAGGAGCCGTACTACGATCCCGAGGAGGGGCACTTCTACGTCCGCTACGGCACGACGGTGCTCGAGATCTCGATCGAGGCCTACGGTCCGGAGGAGGCGGTGGTGACCATTATGTCCTACTGCGTGCAGGACGTGGAGGTTGACGAGGAACTCCTGGCCGGCCTCCTCGAGCTCAACCACCAGCTGGCGTTTGGCGCCTTTTCGATGGTCGGCAACGACATCTTCTTCTCCCATACTCTGTTCGGCAGGAACCTCGAGCCGCGCGACCTGCTGCGCGCCATCACCTCGGTCGCCACCGTGGCCGACGACTACGACGACCGCATCGTCGCCAAGTACGGCGGCCAGACCGCCCTCGAGCGCATCCAGGACACCGGCGGCAGCCGCCGGCGCCTGGCGGCGAGCGACCTGGGGGAGAACTAGGAAGGGCTCTACCGCGCCCCTTTGACCGCCTCCTCCATCTCGCGGTCCATCACCTTCTTCTTCTCCGCCGCCCGCTTGTCGTAGAGCTTCTTGCCCTGCGCCAGGGCGATCTCCATCTTGATCCAGTTGCCCTTGAGATAGAGCGAGAGGGGGATGACGGTCGCCCCCTTCGCGAGGCTGCGCCCGAAGAGCTTGTCGATCTCGCGGCGGGAGAGGAGCAGCCGGCGGGGGCGCTCGGGCTCGTGGTTCTCGCGGTTGCCGTGGCTGTAGTGGCTGATGTGGGCGCCGACCAGGTAGGCCTCGCCGTTCCGGAACTCGACGAAGCTGTCCTTCAACTGCACCTTGCCGGAGCGCACCGCCTTGACCTCCGTCCCGGTGAGCTCCAGCCCGGCCTCCAGGGTCTCCAGGAGGTGGTACTCGTGGCGCGCCCGCCGGTTGCTCGCCAGCGGCCGCGGCGCCTGCTTGGGGTTGGTCAT
The DNA here is from genome assembly GCA_035603315.1 of Thermoanaerobaculia bacterium. Lineage (GTDB taxonomy): Bacteria > Acidobacteriota > Thermoanaerobaculia > Multivoradales > UBA5704 > DATNKQ01. Next base: position 2,981 of record DATNKQ010000088.1, on the reverse strand, counting down.
GGCCGGCACAGTCTACCGGACCGCCGGGGGCCGGGATGCTAGACTGGCTCATCCCATGCGGGCGATCGCCGCTCTCCTCTTTCTCTTCGCCTTCGCCGGCGATGCCGCCGCCGAGGCGAGGATCGAGGATCTGACGATCGCACTCGACGGCACCCGGGTCCTCGCCAGCTTTACCTTGGCCGACGCCTTCCACCACCGCCTGCGGGAGCGCATCGACAGCGGCCTGCCGACCAGCATCTTCTACCAGTTCGAGCTCGACAAGGACCGCCAGCGCTGGTACGACCGCCACCTGGCCGACACCACCCTGGAGACGGTGGCGATGTACGACGCCGTCGCCCAGCAGTACACCGTCAACTACAAGCTGGACGGCAAGCTGGTCGAGAGCCGCACGGTGCGCGACCGGAGGGCCCTGGAGCAGGCGATGACCCGCATCGAGGGCGTGCCTCTCTTCACCATCGACAAGTACCCCCACCAGTGGCGGCTGCTGGTCAAGATGCGCGCCGAGCTGGGGTCGCGGACCATCCTCTCGATGATCCCCGTCGCCATCACCACCGACTGGGTCGAGTCGAAGAAGTTCCGCGCTCCGGCGCCGCCCGCCTGAGGCGCGACCGCCATGCCCATCGACCTGCGCGGCAAGCTCCGCCGTCACCGCAAGGACAACCGGGTCATCGTCGGCGGCCTGGCGCTCCTGCTGCTCCTGATGACCGGCGCCTTCTATCTGGTCCAGCGCAGCCGCGACCTGCCGTCGTTCCTGGTCACCAACCGGGTGCTCCTCTTCGTCCTCTGGTACGTCAACGTCGTCCTCATCTTGACCGTCCTCTTCGTCCTCCTGCGCAACCTCTTCAAGCTGCTCGTCGAGCGCCGTCACCGCATCCTCGGCTCGACCTTCAAGTTCAAGCTCGTCGCCACCTACGTCGGCATGTCGCTGATCCCCGTCCTCCTCCTCTTCGCCATCGCCACCGAGCTCCTCCAAGGCTCCGTCGACCGCTGGTTCAACACCCCCTTGAAGCCGGTCCTGGCCGCCGGCTCGACCGTCGCCCAGGCCCTCTACGACCGCGTCGAGCGCGACAACCTGCGGGCGGCGAGCGCCGCCCTGGCGCAGGTAAGCGGCCTCGACCGCCAGCGGGCGCAGGCGCGCCCGCTGCTCAACCGCCGCCTCCAGGACCTCCTGGGAGAGCTCGACGTCGACCTCCTCGCCGTCTACGAGGGGACGGAGTTCGTGCACGCGGCGATCGACTCGCAGTCCGGCATCCCCGAGCTCCCCGACCCCGGACGGGCCTTCCTCCTCGAGGCGGCGGCGCGCGGGCGGGCGGTGCGGCGCCAGGAGCCGCCGGGAGGCCACGGCGGTCGCCTGGTGCTGGCTGCCGTGTCCCAGGTCTCCACCCCCGGTCCGCCGCTCGTCGTCGTCGCCGGCTCGCTCGTCGAGCCGTCCCTGGCCGCGCCCAGCGAGAGCCTGATCCAGAGCTTCCAGAGCTACCGCCAGCTCGAGGTGCAGAAGGACGACCTGCGCGCCAGCCACCTGCTGATCTTCCTCATGGTGACCCTCTTGATCCTCCTCGCCTCCTCCTGGATGGGCCTCTACCTGGCGCGGCGGGTGACGGTGCCCATCCTGGCGCTCGCCGAGGGGACGCGGCGCATCAGCGGCGGCGACCTCGGCCACCGGGTGGACGTGCAGGCCGACGACGAGCTGGGGGTCCTCGTCGACTCCTTCAACCAGATGACCCGCGAGCTGGCGAGCAACAAGGATCTCCTGGAGCGCGGCAACCGCGAGCTCGCGGCCACCAACCAGCGGCTGGACGAGGAGCGGGCGCTCTTGGCGGCCGTGCTGCAGAACGTGGCGGCGGGCGTCGTCTCGACCGACGCCCAAGGGCGCATCTTCACCTGCAACGGCGCCGCCCTCCACATCCTGCGCCAGGGCGCGGAGGAGGTGGTGGGGCGGCGGGTGCCCGAGGCCTGGGGCGACCGCGAACGCGCCAAGCTCGCCGCGCTCCTGACCCTCGAAGCCTCGCCCGGAGCGCCGGAGGGCACCTGGAGCCGCGAGATCCAGCTCCTCCTCGGCGGCGAGTGGAAGACCCTGGACGCCAAGGTGACGACCATCCGCGCCGACGACGGCGCCCTCCTCGGGCAGGTGCTGGTCATCGAGGACCTCACGGAGCTCATCAAGGCGCAGCAGCTCGCCGCCTGGAGCGACGCCGCCCGGCGCATCGCCCACGAGATCAAGAACCCCTTGACCCCCATCCGCCTGGCGGCCGAGCGCCTGCTGCGCAAAAGCCGCCAGGAGGATCCCGGCCTGGCGGGCGCCGTCGAGGAGGCGGTCGATATCATCGTCCGCGAGGTGGGGACGCTGCAGGGGATGGTCGACGAGTTCTCCCGCTTCGCCCGCATGCCGCGCCCGCGCCCCGCCCCCGTCGACCTCGCCCGCCTGCTGGAGGACACCCTCCACCTCTACCGCAACCTGAAGCCCGGCGTGGAGATCGAGGGCGGGATTTTGGAGCCCCGGGAGCCGCTCGCCGGCGTCCAGCTCGACGCCGAGCAGATCAAGCGGGCGCTCATCAACCTGCTCGACAACGCCGTCGAGGCGACCGACCCGCCGGGCAGCGTCACCGTCTCCGCCCATGCCGTCGACGGCCGGCTGGAGATCCAGGTCGCCGACACCGGCCGCGGCATCGCCCCGGAATCGAAGGAGAAGCTCTTCCTCCCCTACTTCTCGACCAAGGGGCGCGGCACCGGCCTGGGCCTCGCCATCGTCCACCGCATCGTCGCCGACCACCGCGGCTCGGTGCGCGTCGAGGACAACGTCCCCCACGGAACCGTGTTCACGGTGGAGCTGCCGCTGTAAGGGCGGCCACGGGGGCCGCCCCTACGGAGAGAGGGGGCTGGCCGACGCAGGATCAGGGCCTCTCCCGGGTTATTCTTACCGGCAACTACCGCGGGGGAGCCGGATGGAGAGAATCGGCCGGACGGTCGGCAGCTACCGGATC
>DATNKQ010000070.1:0-10969 GCA_035603315.1 Thermoanaerobaculia bacterium | reverse complement strand
CGGCCGCGAGCGCTACGACATCTACTGCTCGCCCTGCCACGACCGCGCCGGCACCGGCCGCGGGATGATCGTCGAGCGCGGCTACAAGCAGCCGCCGTCCTTCCACATCGACCGCCTGCGGAGCGCGCCGCCGGGCTACTTCTTCAACGTCATCAGCCAGGGCTTCGGCGTCATGCCGAGCTACGCCGTGCAGGTGCCCATCGCCGACCGCTGGGCCATCATCGCCTACATCCGCGCCCTGCAGCTCTCCCAGAACTCGCGCCTCGCCGACCTGACCCCCGCGGAGCGGCAGCGGCTCGCGGCGGCGGAGCGGGGGCGGCCATGACGGTCCTCGACGGCACGGCTCCCAGGCATCCCCGGCTCCCCCTGCGCCCCTTGAGACCGACGGCCGCCGACTGGAGCGCCCCCGGCGACGTCGACCGCTTGGAGCGCCGGTCGCTGGTAGCCGGCGGAGTGGGCGCCGCCTTGAGCCTCGTCGGCCTCTTCGTCAACCGGCCGGTCTTCTTCCGCGCCTACCTCATCAGCTGGACTTTTTGCGTCGGCATCACGCTCGGATGCCTGGCGATCTCCATGCTCCACCACCTCTCGCGCGGCGCCTGGGGCCTCCCGGTGCGGCGGGTGCTGGAGGCGGCGGCGCGGACGCTGCCGCTCCTCCTCCTCCTCTCCCTCCCCATCCTCTTCGGGATGAAGGAGATCTACCCCTGGGCGCGCCCCGAGGTGGTCGCCGGCGACCCCATCCTGGAGGCCAAGCACGCCTACCTGAACGTGCAGTTTTTCATCGTCCGCCTGGTCGTCTACTTCCTCGTCTGGGGCGGCTTCGCCACCCTCTTGGACCGCCTGTCGCGGCGGCAGGACGAGACGGGCGACCCGCGCCTCGCCCGCCGCATGCAGCTCCTGGCGGGTCCCGGCCTCGCGATCTACTGCCTGGCCGCCACCTTCGCCGCCGTCGACTGGCTGATGTCGCTCCAGCCGCACTGGTTCTCGACCATCTACGGGGTTTACTTCGTGGGCGGTCACGGCCTCGCGGCGCTCGCCTTCCTCATCGTCGTCGCCGGCTACCTCTCCCGCCGCCAGCCGATGGAGCGGGTGCTCTCCGCCAACCACTTCCAGGACTACGGCAAGCTCCTCTTGGCCTTCGTCATGCTGTGGGCCTACTTCTCCTTTTCCCAGTTCCTCATCATCTGGGCGGGCAACCTGCCGGACGAGATCGTCTGGTACCTGCGCCGCATCGAGAACGGTTGGGGATGGATCGCCTTGGCCATCGTCGTCTTCCACTTCGCCCTGCCCTTCGTCCTCCTGCTCTCGCGCGACCTCAAGCGCCGGCCGCAGCTCCTGGGCGGGGTGGCGATCGGCATGCTCGCCATGCGCTGGATCGACCTCTTCTGGCAGGTCGAGCCGGCCTTCCACCATGGCACCTTCTACTTCCACTGGCTGCACCTGACGACGCTCCTGGCGGTGGGCGGCCTCTGGCTCGCCGCCTTCTTCGCCCAGCTCAAGCGGCGGCCGCTCCTGCCGCTCAACGACCCCTACCTCGGGGACATCCTCGAAAGCTCCGGCCATGAGTGATCCCCGGCACGCTGTCGAGCGGCCCGAGCGACCCGAGCGGTCCGAGCCGGCCGCGCCGCAGCTCTTCGACCGCGAGATCGACCTGCGGGCCATCTTCTGGACTGCCGTTTCGCTGGCCGGGGCCGTCGCCCTCTCCTGCCTCCTCATGTGGTGGCTCTTCCTCGGCCTGCGCCGCGCCGAGCGGGCGAACGATCCGCCGCCGTCGCCCCTCCCCGAGGCCGGCGAGCGCCGCCTGCCGCCGCTGCCGCGGCTGCAGCCGAATCCCGCCGAGGACATGCGGGCGCTCCGCGCCCGCGAGGAGGAGCTGTTGAACCGCCCTGCCTGGGTGGATCCCAAGCAGGGGACGATGCGCATCCCCATCGACCTGGCGATGGACGTGCTGGTGAGGAAGGGTGGGACGCCGCGATGAGCGGCCGGGCTCCCGGGATCGCGCTGGCGGCGCTGCTTTTCGCCGGCAGCCTCGCCGCCCAGCCGGCCCAGCCGGCGCAGCCGGCCATGTCTCCAATATCCAGCGCGGCCCGGGAAGGCGGCGTCGCCTCGACCGTCGTCCCCACGCCGCTCAAGAACGTCGGCTACGACCAGCGGCTGGGCGCCCAGGTCCCGCTCGATCTTTCCTTCCGCGACGAGGCCGGCCGCGCCGTGCGGCTGGGCGAGCTTTTCGACCCTCACGATCACCGGCCGGTCGTCTTCGCCCTCGCCTACTACGGCTGCCCGATGCTCTGCTCGGTCGTCCTCTCCGACCTCGCCGCCAGCCTCAAGGTGCTCTCCTTCGACGCCGGCCGGCAGTTCGACGTCCTGGTCGTGAGCTTCGATCCGCGCGACACGCCCCCGCTCGCGGCGGCCAAGAAGCGGGAGATGGTGGCCCGCTACGGCCATCCCGGCGCCGCGGCGGGCATCCACTATCTGACCGGCTCAGAGGAGTCGATCGCCGCCCTCACCAAGGCCGTCGGCTTCCGCTACTACTTCGACCGCGAGACCCGGCAGTTCGCCCATGCCGCCGGCGTCCTCGTGCTGACCCCCGGGGGGCGCGTCGCCCGCTACCTCTACGGCATCGAGTACCCGGCCCGCGACCTCCGGCTCGCCCTCGTCGAGGCCTCGGGCGACCGCATCGGCTCGCCGGTCGACCAGCTCCTCCTCTACTGCTTCCACTACAACCCGGTCATCGGCCGCTACAGCGCCGTGACTCTCAACCTCGTCCGCCTGGGTGGAGCGGCGACCGTCCTCGGCCTCTTCGTCATGGTGGTGACGCTCAAGCGGCGGGAGAGCCGCGGGCCGGGGAGAGCCTGAAGCGATGCGCACCCAGCTTCCGCTCTTCCCCCAGGCGGCGTCGCTCAACGCCCACCACGTCGACCTCCTGACCTACGTCTGGCTGATCGTCTCGGGCTTCTTCTCGCTCCTGATCGCCGGCCTCATCCTCTTCTACATGGTCCGCTACCGGCGGCGCTCGCCCGGCCAGGTGGGCGTCGAGCAGGCCGCCCCGCTGTGGCTGGAGATCGCCTGGTCGGCCATCCCCCTCGCCATCAACCTGGCGATGTTCGGCTGGGGGGCGAAGGTCTACTTCGACCTCTACCGCCCGCCCGCCAACGCCGTCGAGTACTTCGCCATCGGCCGCCAGTGGATGTGGAAGTTCCAGCACCCGGAAGGCAACCGCGAGATCAACCAGCTCCACGTGCCGGTGGGGCAGGCGGTCAAGATGACGATGACCTCGGAGGACGTCATCCACAGCTTCTACGTCCCCGCCTTCCGGCTCAAGCAGGACGTGCTGCCGGGGCGCTACACGACGGTCTGGTTTCGGCCCGACCGCCCCGGCACCTACCACCTCTTCTGCGCCGAGTACTGCGGCACCGAGCACTCGCTGATGATCGGCAGCGTCGTCGTCATGGAGCCCACCGACTACGAGGCCTGGCTCTCGGGCTCGCGGCCGGGGGTCTCGACGGTCGACTCCGGCGCCCAGCTCTTCCAGTCGCTGGCCTGCGTCACCTGCCACGCTCCGGCGCCGGGGATGCCGGCGCGGGCGCCGCGCCTGGAGGGTCTCTTCGGCCGCGCGGTGAAGCTCGCCGACGGCCGCACGGTCACCGCCGACGACAACTACATCCGCGAGTCGATCCTCTCCCCCGCCGCCAAGGTCACCGCCGGCTGGGAGCCGATCATGCCGACCTTCCAGGGGCAGGTGACGGAGGAGCAGCTCGTGCAGCTGGTGGCCTACGTCAAGTCGCTCGCCGCGCCTGCCGGCGAAGCGGCGGGAACGGGCGGAGCAGCGGGACCAGCCGGGGCCAGGGCCGCGACGAGCCCGCCCGCGACGCCGAGGCCGAGGTAGGAGGACAGCCATGGACACCGCGAACACCCCCGCCGTCGAGCCGATGCCCGAGCTCGAGCTGCCGCGCACCAACTACCTGAACGCGGCCTACGGCCCGCGCTCGTGGCTCTTCACCCGCGACCACAAGCGCATCGCCATCCTCTACCTCGCCTCGGTGACTGCGTTCTTCGCCCTCGGCGGCTTCTTCGCCCTTCTCATCCGCCTCGAGCTCCTCACCCCCGAGGGCGACCTCGTGGGGCCGGACACCTACAACAAGCTCTTCACCATGCACGGCATCGTCATGGTGTTCTTCTTCCTCATCCCGTCCATCCCGGCGGTGCTCGGCAACTTCCTCGTGCCGCTCATGATCGGCGCCAAGGACCTGGCCTTCCCCAAGCTCAACCTGGCGAGCTGGTACGTCTACAACCTGGGGGCGATCTTCACCCTGTGGTCCATCATCCACGGCGGGGTCGACACCGGCTGGACCTTCTACACGCCGTTCTCGACCACCTACTCGAACAGCTACGTCGTCTCGGCAGCCCTGGGGATCTTCATCGCCGGCTTCTCGTCGATCATGACCGGGCTGAACTTCATCGTCACCATCCACCGGCTGCGGGCGCCCGGCCTGACCTGGTTCCGGCTGCCGCTCTTCCTCTGGTCGATGTATGCCACCTCGCTCATCATGGTCCTGGGGACGCCGGTCATCGCCATCACCCTCCTCCTGGTGGCGGCGGAGCGGGTGCTCCACCTCGGCATCTTCGACCCCGCCCTGGGCGGCGACCCGGTGCTCTACCAGCACCTCTTCTGGTTCTACTCGCACCCGGCGGTCTACATCATGATCCTGCCCGCCATGGGGGTAACCTCGGAGCTCGTCGCCGCCTTCTCGCGGCGGGCGGTGGTGGGCTACCGCGTCGTCGCCTTCGCCAGCGTGGCGATCGCCGTCCTCGGCTTCCTCGTCTGGGGGCACCACATGTTCGTCGCCGGCGAGTCGGTCTACGCGGCGACCATCTTCTCGGTCCTCTCGATGCTGGTCGCCATCCCCTCGGCGGTCAAGGTCTTCAACTGGACGGCGACGCTCTACGGCGGCGCCATCTCGCTGGAGACGCCGATGCTCTACGCCCTGGGATTCATCGGCCTCTTCACCATCGGCGGCCTGACCGGCGTCATGGTCGCCACCCTGGGCTTCGACGTCCATGTCCATGACACCTATTTCGTGGTCGCCCACTTCCACTACATCATGGTGGGCGGCGCGATCATGGGGTACATGGGGGGGCTGCACTACTGGTGGCCGAAGATCTCGGGCCGGCTCTACCCCGTCTTCCTCTCGCGCCTGGCGGCCCTGCTGATCTTCGTCGGCTTCAACCTCACCTTCTTCCCCCAGTTCATCCTGGGATACCTCGGCATGCCGCGGCGCTACTGGTCCTACCCGCCGGAGTTCCAGGTCCTCAACGTGCTGTCGACCGCCGGCGCCTCGGTCCTCGGCCTCGGCTACCTCCTCCCGGCTGCCTACTTCATCTGGTCGATGCGCTACGGGAAGTTGAGCCCGGCCAACCCCTGGGGCGCGGTCGGCCTCGAGTGGGACACCGACTCGCCGCCGCCAACCCACAACTTCGACGTCACCCCGATCGTCACCCGCGGACCCTACGACTACGGCCAGCAGCCGGCCCTCGCTCCCCAGGAGGCCCCCGTTGGCTAGCCACCCGACGGCGCTCGCCCACCATTTCGACAACCTCGAGCAGCAGCGCGAGGCGTCGACCTTCGGCATGTGGGTCTTCCTGGTGACCGAGATCATGTTCTTCGGCGGCCTCTTCACCGCCTACGCCGTCTACCGCCTGCGCTACCAGGAGGCCTTCGCCGCCGCCAGCAACTCGCTCCTGACCTGGGCAGGGTCGATCAACACCGCGGTCCTCATCTGCAGCAGCCTGACGATGGTGCTCGCCGTCCGCTCGGCGCAGGTCGACCGCCGCAAGATGATCGTCCTCTTCCTCTGCCTGACGATTCTCCTCGGCGCCGTCTTCCTGGGGATCAAGGCCTACGAGTACCGGACCGAGTGGCAGGAGCACCACTTCCCGGGCGCCGGCTTCCGCTTCGCGGGACCCGACCCGCGGCACGCCGAGATGTTCTTCTCCATCTACTTCTGCATGACCGGACTCCACGCCCTGCACATGATCATCGGCATGTCGGTCTTGGCCGCGCTCCTCCTCCCCGCCTGGCGCGGGCGCTACAACCCCGAGTGGCACAACCCGCTGGAGTGCGTGGGGCTCTACTGGCACTTCGTCGACATCGTCTGGATCTTCCTCCTGCCGCTGCTCTACCTGTTCGGCGCCCATCCGAGATGAGGGGGCGAGATGAGGGGAGCGGGATGAGCGGAGCGAGCCATGTCTGAGCACGTCACCTCGCGCGGCCTCTACATCGCCGTCTGGGCGGCCCTCCTGGCGTTGACGGGCATCACCGTCGCCGTCGCCCAGGTCAGCCTCGGGCCGTTGAACGACGTCGTGGCGCTCGCCGTCGCTGTCGGCAAGGCCCTCCTCGTGCTGACCTTCTTCATGGGCCTGAAGGACAGCGGCCGGCTCCTGCGGCTGACCGTCATCGCCGGCTTCTTCTGGCTGGCGATCCTCATCTCTATCACCCTCGCCGACTACCTGAGCCGCCCGTCGACGGACGCCCTGCGGGGAGTCCCCCCGGCGAGCGCGATGGCCCGGCCGGAACGGCGCTAAGTTGTTCGTTTGTGTAGGGGAGGGGCTTCTGGGCAAAAAATTGGGGCCCCTCATGAAGTCAGGAGCCCCGTCGTCTGTCCAACTCTGGATCGGTAAAGCCAGCCTCGATGAGCGCCGCCCGAGTGGGCGGGGGCGCTCGGAGGCCTTCTATATAGGAGGGTGAGCCTGCACGCCTTTTCGTGACAACTCGAAATCTATTCACCCGGGGAGCGCTAGAATCGGCGCCGGACGCCGCCTTCCCGAGGTAGACCCCATGCCCCTCGATTTCTCCCTCACCGCCGCCCAACAAGAGGTCCAGAAACGCGCCCGTGGGGCCTTCGCGCCCTTGCGCGGCTGGTGGAAGCGAGGGCGCCACGGCGACTTCGCGGAGGCGGCGTGGGAGGCGCTCGCCGGCTCCGGCCTTCTGGGGACTATCGTGCCGCGGGAGGACGGCGGCACGGGCGAGGGCGTCCTCGCCCTGGCGCTGGCCCTGGAGGAGCTGGGCGCCTCCGGCCTCCCCACCATGCTGCCGATCCTGACCGCCATCGACGCCATCGGCATCGCCCGCCACGGCACCCCCGAGCTGCGCCGCGAGGTCCTCCCGCGGGTGGCGGCCGGCAAGATCAAGCTCTGCCTCGCCCTGACCGAGGAGGAAGCAGGCTTCAACACCTTCCGCACCAAGACCCGGGCGGAGCGCGCCGGCGACACCTTCCGCCTCCACGGCGCCAAGATCTACATCTCGGGAGCCGACGTCGCCGACTACCTGTTGGTCCTCGCGCGCTCCCTCTCGATCGCGGACGCGGCGGCCCGCGGCCTCCCGAAGACGGCAGGCCTCACCTGGCTGCTGGTCCCCGCCGGCGCGCCGGGGATCCGCCTGGAGCCCCTCCCCACCCACGGCGAGGGGACCCTCCGCCAGTTCGCCATCGAGCTCGACGGCGTGGAGGTGCCGGCCGCCAACCTCCTGGGCCGCGAGGGCGAGGGCTTCCGCGTCCTCGTCGACCTCGTCAACCCGGAGCGCATCCTGCTCTCGGCGCAGCTGACCGGCGCCGTCCGCTACTGCCTGGAGATCGCCTGCGAGCACGCCCGCACGAGGAAGGTCTTCGACGACGTCGCCATCGGCGCCTACCAGTCGGTCCAGCACCCGCTCGCCGAGGTGCGCATCCGCCAGGAGGCGGTGCAGATCATGGCCTGGCGGGCGGCCGCCCTCTACGACGCGGGAGCGCATCCGAAGGAGGTCAGCTTCCAGGCCAGCGCCGCCAAGTTCCTCGCCGCCGAGTTGGGAGTGCAGGCCGTCGACGCCGCGCTCACCACCCTGGGCGGCAAGGGCTTCGACGAGCGCTACGGCATCTTCCACCTGCTGGAGATGGTGAACCTCCTGAAGATCGCCCCCGTCGGCGACGCCCTCCTCCTCAACCTGGTGGCGGAGGGAACGCTGGGATTGCCGCGCTCGTATTGAGCAGGGGATACGCCGGAGAATCGTTGATGGTGCGCAGCGCACCCTACGGCTCTACGAGGACTTTGTAGGGTGCGCTGTGCGCACCTTTCTTTTCTTACCTTCCGGTATGGGGAACTATCGCCGCTCCTACGTCCCCGGTGGGACGTTCTTCTTCACCCTCGTCACCGAACGACGGGCGGAAATGCTCTGTACGCCACAGGCTCGGGCCTGCCTCGGAAAGGCTTTCCGCGAATGCCGGCGCCGATGGCCGTTTCAGATCGACGCACTCGTCTTGCTTCCCGATCATCTCCATGCCATCTGGACGCTGCCCCAAGGCGACCAGGATTACCCTCAGCGTTGGGGATGGATCAAGAAGGAGTTCTCGAAGGCCTGGCTGAGCGCTGGCGGAGCCGAACAAGGAGTGCGCCCTTCCCAGGTGCGCCAGAGGCGACGAGGCATTTGGCAGCGGAGGTTCTGGGAGCACACCATCCGCGACGAGGAGGACTTCCGCAGGCATTTCGACTACATCCACTTTAATCCGGTGAAGCATCACCTCGTTGAATCGCCAGAGAAGTGGCCGTTCTCGACCTTTCACCGTTGGGTCAAGCTCGGTGTTTATGCTCCGGATTGGGGCTGTCAGAGCACCGAACGAATGGATTTCGAGGATGTGAGCAGCACGGCGAAGGAGTAGGGACGGTTGTCGCTCCACAACCGTTGATGGTGCGCGCAGCGCACCCTACGGCTCCGAGGACTTTGTAGGGTGCGCTGTGCGCACCGATAGGTCCAGTTGACCGTCCTGCCGCTAGGCTGCTACAAGCGAGCGCATGAATTCTCAGGAGCCGGGATCGTGGCGGCGTCGGCTGCGTTTGGAGCGCGGGGTGGGGGCGCTGGCGGCGGGGCTCTTCGTCTATGGGTTCGGCGAGGAGCTCTGGTTCCGCTACCTGCCGGAGTACCTGCGGACGCTCGGCGCCTCCGCCTTCGTGGTGGGGGCCTTCGGCACCTCGAAGGACCTCATCGACGCCGCCTATTCCTACCCCGGGGGCGTCCTCTCCGACCGCCTGGGCAGCCGGCGCGCGCTCCTCCTCTTCGGCGTCCTGACGACCCTGGGCTTCGCCGTCTACCTGGCGTCGCCGACGGTCGTCGCCGTCTTCGTCGGGCTGCTCCTGGTGATGGCGTGGCAGTCGCTCGGCCTGCCCGCCACCTTCTCGCTCATCGGCGAGGAGCTCCGCGGCGCCGGGCGGCTCGTCGCCCTCACCGTGCAGTCGGTCGTCAAGCGCCTGCCCATCGTCCTGGCGCCGCCGCTCGGCGGCTGGCTCATCGGCCGCTACGGCATGCGGGCCGGCATGCGGATCGGCTTCACGGTCTCGATCGTCCTCGCCATCGCCATGCTCGCCGGGCTGTGGCGGGCCTTCCGGCGCCTGAGGGTGCCCGGTCCCGCGCCTCTCGCGGCGGACGCTCCCAAGCCCCCAAGATCAAAAGTCCGGCTCGATCCCCGGCTGCGCGTCCTCCTCACCGCCGATTGCCTCATCCGCCTCTGCGAAGGCCTGCCGGAGGTCTTCCTCGTCGTCTGGGCGATCGAGGTGGCGCACATCTCGCCCGCCCGCTTCGGTCTCCTCACCTCGGTGCTGATGGCGGTGGCGATCCTCTCCTACCTGCCGGCGGCGCTCCTCGCCGAGCGCGCCGAGAAGAAGCCGTTCGTCGTCCTCACCTACGTCTTCTTCACCCTCTTCCCCGTCGGCGTCGTCCTCTCGCGCTCGTTCGCGCCGCTCGTCCTCGCCTACGTCGTCGGCGGCCTGCGGGAGATCGGCGAGCCGGCGCGCAAGGCGCTGATCCTCGACCTCGCGGGCGCCGCCGACCCCGGCCGGGCAGTCGGCCTCTACTACTCCATCCGCGGCTTCGTAGTGGCGGGGGCCGCGGCCGTAGGCGGCGCGCTGTGGACCATCCGCCCCGCCCTCACCTTCGAGGCGGCGGCCGTGCTCGGCGCCGCCGGCACGCTGTGGGCTGCCCTCTTCCTCCCCCGCCATGGGAAGGAAGAAACACCCGCATGAAACCCGCCGGAGTCGACGCCGCCGGCCTCGAGGCGGAGCTGCGCCGGAGCATCCGCGGCGAGGTGCGGTTCGATGCCGGCAGCCGGGCGATCTACTCGACCGACGCCTCCAACTACCGCCAGGTGCCGATCGGCGTCGTGGTGCCGGCCGACCGCGCGGACGTTCTGGCGACCGTGGGCGCCTGCCGGCGGTTCGGCGCCCCGGTGCTCTCCCGCGGCGGCGGCACCAGCATCGCCGGCCAGTGCTGCAACGTGGCGGTGGTGATGGACTTCTCGAAGCGCTGCAACCGGCTCGTCGAGCTCGACCCCGAGCGGCTCCTCGCGCGGGTCGAGCCCGGCCTCGTTCTCGACCACCTGCGCGACGCCGCGGAGGAGCACGGCCTCACCTTCGGCCCCGACCCCGCCACCCATGCCCACTGCACGCTCGGCGGGATGATCGGCAACAACTCCTGCGGCGTCCACTCGGTGATGGCCGGCCGCACCGCCGACAACGTCGTCGCGGCCACCGTCCTCACCTACGACGGCCTGACGCTAGAGGTGGGGGCGACCTCCGAGGAGGAGATCGCGCGGATCGTCGCCTCCGGCGGTCGGCGGGGCGAGATCTACGGCCGCCTGCGCTCTCTCCGCGACCGCTACGCCGATCTCATCCGCGCCCGCTATCCCAAGCTCCCCCGCCGCGTCTCCGGCTACAACCTCGACGAGCTACTGCCCGAGAACGGCTTCCAGGTGGCGCGCGCGCTGGTGGGCACCGAGGGCACCTGCGTCACCCTGCTCGACGCCACCGTGCAGCTGGTCTCCAGCCCGCCCGCGCGGGCGCTCGTCGCGCTCGGCTACCCGGACGTCTTCGCAGCGGCCGACCACGTGATGGAGGTGCTGGCCGCACAGCCCATCGGCCTCGAGGGGCTGGACGCCGGCATCGTCGACGACCT
>DATNKQ010000018.1:0-10584 GCA_035603315.1 Thermoanaerobaculia bacterium | reverse complement strand
TACGCCGCCCTGCCAATCAGGTACCACCGACCTCCCATACCCCTGGACCGGCCTCGGCTACACCTGGGACTGGGCGGCCGACAACCGCGACCATCACGGGGAGAGTGAGTTCGTGGCGCCGACCGGCACCCAGGTGACCGTCGAATCCGTCACGCCGATCGCGGAGTACTGCCGGCCGAAGTAACGACCTCCCTCCCCCAAATCCGCGCCGCTGGTGTCTCTAAGGGTTGGAAGAGCAGAGATATGAGCGGGATCGTCCCATCGATCAGCGAGAGAAGCCTCGCCACGCCCTTCCCGGATCCCGAGGCGCTCGCGGCGGTCGGTCCGGGCGGCGGACCTGAGGAGCCCCGGATGACGGATCTCCTGGCGGCGGTCGAGCGCCTGGAGACGGTCGTCCGCGGGGGCTTCGCGAGGATCGAGGAGGCGCTGGCCCGAGACGGAGCTCCGGAACGCGTTCCCAGGCTCCGGGCCTCGAGATGATCCAGGTGGCGGGCTCGCATGGGCGAGGAAGTCCCGGGATTCGGGGGAACGGCATGGAATTTCGCGCCAGAGCGCCGCGCCCCGTTTTTCGCCTATACAAAGCCCCCGTCTACTAGACGGAGCAACGGTCTAGCTGAAAAACCGTTTGTCTAGCAGAAAAACCATCCGTCTAGCAGACAAACCATTTGTCTAGCTAAAAAACCGCCGGTCTAGCTGAAAAACGCCCGGTCTAGCTGGAAAACCGTTTGTCTAGCCGGAAAACGGTTTGTCTAGCCGGAATACCGTTTGTCTAGCTGGAAAACCGTTGGTCGAACGGGCCAACCGGTGGTCAAGTGGACAAACCCGCGGTCCAAGTGGAAGATCCGCGATGCAGCCGGCGGCGCTGCCGTCTAGCGATCTTGCCGCCGGTAAAGCGCTGGCGCCGAACGACCAAGCGCTGTCCCCCAATACGTGCCACCCAATTCGAGAGGACTTCTGTCTCACCTCATCTCCGGCCCGCGGAGCGACTCGCGCAGGTCGGCCACGGCGGGGTCTATGTGTGGGATGTCGTACACATCGAGGATCAGATCGAAGGCCTGCGCGAAGTATGCGTCGTCCGTACGGAAGTCGCCGTACACCCGGCCGCGCAGGAGGGCCGGAAAGGACTCGGATTCCTCACCCGCGAGCAAGACAGGCAGCACCGTCCGCTTCTGATCCTCGGTCGCCAGCAGACGGATTCCGGCCAGGTCCCATTCCGCTGCGGCCACGCTGCCCTTGGCAGATGCCACGTTCTTCGCTTTCTGCCGGTACAGGGGGGTCCCGATCACGATGACATGCCCGCATTCCTCGATCCGCTCCACAAAACGCAGAATGCTTGACCCGATACGGCTGTTTTCCCAACGGTCCAACACCACGACGATCCCCGCCTTCTGCAAGTCCGTCGCGAGCCGTTTTTCGACCCAGCGTTCATGCTCGGGCACGCCCCAGGCATAGCTGATGAAGCACTCTGGCGGTGTGGCCTTCTGCTCGGCCACGTAGGTGCCCACGCCGAAGACGGCCTGCTCGAAGCGTGTCCGTTGCTCGGCGGCGCGGCGTTGCGATTCCACTTCGGCCTGCACCTCGCGCGTCAACTGGATCGGCTCCGCCATTTTCGGCAACGTCAGCTTCTCGCCGCACTTCGAGCAGAAAGCATTTTCTTCCCCGTGCTGCAGCGCTTCGCGAACCACCGCGCGATTCAGTGGGTGACCCTTGCTGCAACGCACCGGCTCATAGCGCAGCACCGTCAGGTTCCGCCGGGCCAGGAAGCTCTCGAACAAGCCCTGGAACAGCGTGCGCACCGGCAGGCCGACGCTGGGGCCGAAGCAGAGCACAAAGTCCAGTTCGCCGTCGCGTTCGGCCTCTTGCCTGAATCCGCACACCAGCCCGTCGCCTACCTCGTAGCGCGCGTTGTTCTGCCACTGGGCCGTTCGCGTGAAGGTGTGCGTGTAGCCCAGCAGCACCACCAGCGAGGCGAAGACGTTCTCCGTCGGGCCGCTCACGGTATAGGCCACGCCGTCCTCGGTCGCCTTCTCCTCCTCCGGCGGCTTCTTCAGATTGATCAGCTCGGGGAAGACCAGATACGGCTCCATGCGGAGCGGGTCGGTCTCGCGGAAACAGACATTGTGCTCCAGGAACAGCAGCGCCGCCGAGTCCAGGAGCACGTCGCGCTCGCCCTCGCTCAGGCCCTTGAGCTCTGGAAAATCGTAGCCGCCGGCCAGCAGGCGTTTCTCCTCCAGCGCACCCAGGCCCTTCGGATTCCGCCGCGCCTCCAGCACGAACGACGACGCCAGGTTGTTGAGCCGTTCCGGCTGGAGCAGGATGCGCAGCTCGCCCTTCGAGGTCCGCAGGCGTCTCACATAGCCGTAGTTTTCCAGGTGGCCCACGGCGGTCAGCATCTCGGCGTCGGTGAAACTCCAGTCAGCGTCGGTGGACTCCAGCAGGCCGCGGAGCTCCTCGGGCGTGACGATGGTCTGGGCGCCCGATTCCGCTCCCTTGAGGCCGAGGACGTAGTCCTTGATTCGTTTGAAGGTCGTGGTGGTGACCGTCGCGGCCTTGTCTTCCCAGGGGATCAGGGCCTTCATGCGCTCGACCAGCTCCGCCATGCCCTCGCCCGTGAAGGCGCTGGTAGTGATCGGACCCACGATGCCATGCCTTTGGCAAAACGCCTTCAGCTCCTCCGGCGTCAGCGTGCAGCTCCCGCGATCGGTCTGAGCGGCCACGAGGATGACGGGGCAACGGCTTTGCGCCGTCTGGAGTTGCTTGAGCCAGAAGCCTACGCCGTGCAGCGGGTCGCGGAGGTCCGAGGCATCGAACAACACCAGCGCCAGGTCGGCGTTGTCCACGAACAGCGCGTGGACCAGCCGGTAGTCGGGCTGGCCCGCGAAGTCCCAAAGGATCGCCTCGCACTCCGTCCCGTCCGCGCGGCGTTTGCCCAAGGCGGGAAACACCCAGAACTGCTGCCCGTGCGTCGAAGCCTGCTCCTGAAAATGGCCGTGGATCAGGCGAAAGCCCAGCGCCGATTTGCCCACGCTGTGATCGCCCACCAGAACGATCTTCCCCGTCGTGTGATGGACCGCGCCCGTGGCCGCCGCCGCCCCGGCACGCTGGCCCAGCAGCACGTCGAGGTCCAGCTCCCAGAGGTGGATCAGCCGGGATCGCTCGTCGTCCGGCGTCCCAGGCTCCGAGCCGGTGGTGGCAAGCAGGGGCTGCGTGGGATGAAAGGCAAGCGCGCGAACCGCATCGATCATGGCTGTTAGCTCCGGGATGACCGCGACCGTCTCCCACGTCTCGGAGCTCCACAGGCGGATTGTATGATCCTCGCTCTTCGAGGCCAGCAGACGCCCGTTCGGGGAGAAGGCGACGACAAAGACACGCGCAGTGTGCCCCTCGAGCGTGCGGAGCAGTTTGCCGCTTCGCGCCTTCCAGAGCCTCACCGTATTATCAGCGCTCCCGCTGGCCAGCGTCCCTCCCTGCGGCTCAAACGCCATGCCATAGACCCAATCTTTGTGTCCTTCGAGAGTGCAGAGAAGCTTGCCGCTTTGCGCCTCCCATAGCTTCACCGTATGGTCACCACTCCCGCTAGCCAGCGTCCCACCCTGCGGATCAAACGCCACGCGCATAACCGGCCCCTGGTGTCCTTCGAACGTGCGGAGCAGCTTGCCGCTTCGTTCCTCCCAGAACTTCACTGTCCCATCAAGACTCCCGCTCGCCAGCGTTCCACCCTGCGGATCAAACGCTACGCTCACGACCCTATCCGTGTGCCCTTCGAGCGTGTGAAGCAGCTTGCCGCTTCGTACCTCCCAGAGCTTCACCGTGTCGTCCTCACTCCCGCTGGCCAGCGCCCTGCCCTGCGGATCAAACGCCACGCTTCTGACCGCGCCCTGGTGCCCTTTGAGCGTGCGAAGCAGCTTGCCGCTTCGCGTCTCCCAGAGCTTCACCGTGTTGTCATGACTCCCGCTGGCCAGCGTCCCGCCCTGCGGATCAAACGCCACGGTACTGACCACGCTCTCGTGCCCTTCGAGCGTGCGAAGCAGCTTCACGCCCGGCGGCAGCTCCGGCCGCGCCTTTTTGTTCGCCCGTTGCCCTCGCTCTTTCTTGTTTGCCATACGGTCAAGGCATTCTACGCCGGGCTGCCGGGTGGTAATCGAGAGTGGGGGCAAGTCTTGCTGGGCGGATCTCGCCGTCGCCCCTCTCGGGGCTTGGTGTTCTGTGACGCTCTTTCCTGGAGCTGAAGCCCACACGCCTACCTGGGGCTGACGGCCCAGGCTACATTCCGACGCCCCTTCGGGGCTAAGGGCGGCTGCCATCGGCCTCGGGCCTCAGGATGCCCGTCGTTAGAGCCGGCGGGCCTTCGGGCTGCCCACCGGCCATCGTGCGAAGGGGCCGCCAGAGTTGGTCTTTCTGCTCACACCCACGGATGCATCGCTCGACATCCCAGGCATAGGACCATCGCGAAGCCCCGAAGGGGCGCCGGAATGTAGCCTGGGGCGTTAGCCCCAGGAAAGGGGCGTCACGAACCCCAAGCCCTGAAGGGGCGACAGAGAGCTGCGACACGGAGACGGGAGTCGAGCCAGCTCTTACTTCCCCTTGACCTCCCCCTTCACCACCTCCGCTAGCGCCTTCTTCCTCGCCGCCTCGAACTCGTCGCCGGGCTTCCAGGCGGGGAGCCTTGGGTTCTGGGCGATGGCGAGGCCGGCGAAGAAGCCCAGGCGGGCGTCCTCGATCATGCCGTCGAAGTTCCAGCTCGGGCTGTACTGGTCGCTCGGCTGGTGGTAGTGGGTGGCTTCCCAGGCCTCGATCTGCTCCTTGCCCCAGCCCTTGGGCTTGCCGATGACGTCGGTGCCGCTGTTGAGGTAGATGGCGGGGACGCCGATCTTGGCGAAGTTGAACTGATCGGAGCGGTAGAAGAAGCCGCGGTCGGGGAACTGGTCGCCGAGCACGATCCGGCCCTGGCGGGCGGCGATGCCCTTGACGACGGCGTCGAGCGACGACTTGCCGAGGCCGATGTAGGTGAGGTCGCGGGTCCGGCCGTAGATGTTGCCGCCGTCGTAGTTGATGTTGGCGGCGATCCTGCCGGCGGCGAAGGTGGGGTGCCGGGCATAGTACGCGGAGCCCAGGAGGCCCTGCTCCTCGGCGGCGACGAAGAGGAAGAGGATGGATCGCCGCGGCCGCTCGTGGAGCTGCGTGAAGGCCTTGGCGATGGCGAGCACCTGGGCGTCGCCAGAGGCGTTGTCCTCGGCGCCGTTGTAGATCTTGTCGCCCGTCTTGTCGGGCGTGCCGATCCCGAAGTGGTCGTGATGGGCGCTGTAGACGACAACCTCGTCCTTGAGCTTGGGGTCGCTCCCGCGGAGCAGGCCGGCGACGTTGGCCGTCTGCACCTTGGCGATCTTGTTGGTCAGGGTGAGCGAGGTGGTGATGCCGAGCGGCACCGGCTTGAAGTCGCGGCTGTGCGCCTGCTCGATCAGCTTGTCGAGGTCCTGTCCGGCGGCCTTCAGGAGCTTGCGGGTGGCCGCCTCGGTCGCCCAGCCGGAGACCTGGATCTGCGGCTCGCCGGCGGCGGGGAGGTGGAACTGCTCGCCGCTCCAGGAGGTCTGGACGACCTGCCAGGGGTAGCCGGCCGACGGCGTGGTGTGGAGGATGATCGCCCCCGCCGCCCCCTGCCGCGCCGCGCTCTCGTACTTGTAGGTCCAGCGGCCGTAGTAGAGACGCCGCTTGCCCTCGAAGAGCGCGGGGTCCCAGTCGGGATCGTTGTTGAGCATGAGGAGGACCTTGCCCTTCAAGTCCACTCCCTTGAAGTCGTCCCACTTGTACTCGGGCGCCTGGATGCCGTAGCCGACGAAGACGACCTCGGCGTCGGCGACGACGGCCTTCTCCTCCTGCACCCCGGAGGCGGCGATGAAGTCGTCCCAGCGCTTGAGCACGACGGCTCCCCCGGCGGTCTTGAACTCCCAGCTCTCCGGAACCTGGGCGGCGACGCCGACGATGTCGAAGGGCTGCTGCCAGGCGCCGTTCGGGCCGCCGGGCAGAAGGCCGAGGAACTGCAGGGAGGTCTCCAGGTAGAGACGGGCGAGCTGGTCGCCGCGGGACGCCGGTCCCCTCCCTTCCAGGAGGTCGTCGGCGAGGAAGCGGATGGGCGCCGTCAGGCTGTCCTTGTCGATCGCCTGGGCGGCCCGGCTGGCGGCCGCCGGGACGGCCGGCCGATCCGCCGTCCCGCCCTTTCCTCCGGCCGCGCCCGAGGTGGTGGCGGCGGCCAGGGGAAGCGCCAGAAGGGCGGCGGCGAGCGCGGTCCACGGATTGAGTCTCTGCATGTTCGGGATCTCCTTGTCGATTCCGGCGGTCCGCACTCTACCAGAGGCCCCGCGGCCGCCTCGGCTTCCCGTATACTGCCTGCCTTCCGGAAAGGGCGTCGTGCCAGCGGTCAGAGAGCAGCGAGAACGCGCGCGGTGGTGTGGACGGACGGCGTGCCGCGGCTAGAGGCGCCGGCGGAGGGCGCTGCACTCGCCGCGCCGATGCCGCTCGGCGCGGACGCGGCGGGCCATCTCACCATCCTCGGCGGCGGGCCGGCGGGCCTCGCCGTCGCCTTCTACGCGGCCGAGAGGGGGATGCCCTTCGCCCTCTTCGAGCGTGCCGCCGAGCTCGGCGGGATGTGCCGGACCTTCCGCTTCGGCGAGCACCTCTACGACTCCGGCGCCCATCGCTTTCACGACCGCGATGCGGAGATCACCTCCGACCTGCTGCGGCTGATGGGCGAGGAGCTGGTGCGGGTGCACTCGCCGAGCCAGATCTACCATCAGGGTCGCTTCATCGACTTCCCGCCGACGCCCTTGAACTGGCTGCGGGGCCGCGGCATCGGCGAGGCCGTTCAAGTCGGCGCCGACATCCTCAAGGCGCGCTGGCGACCGCGGCCCGAGATCAGCTTCGAGGACGTGGCCACCAACCGCTACGGGCGGCGCCTCGGGGAGCCGTTGCTCATGGCCTACTCGGAGAAGCTCTGGGGCTTGCCGTCCGGCAGCCTGGCGCCCGAGGTGGCGACCCGCCGCCTGTCCGGCCTCGGCTTGCGGGCGCTGTTCTTCGAGCTCTTCCAGCCAGGCAGGAAGAGCGCCCACCTCGAAGGTCCTTTCTGGTATCCGCGGCGAGGCTATGGGACGGTGGCGGCGAGGATGGGCGAGCGCCTGCCGGCCGATTGCCTGAGGACGGAGCACGAGGTCAGCGGGTTGGAGTGCGAGGGTGGCATGATCCGCGCGATCCGCTTCACGGGGCGCCCGCCCGTCGCCGTCGAGGGACGGCTCGTCAGCACTCTGCCCTTGACGGTCCTGGTGCGAGCCCTCGGCCCGGCGCTCCCCGCGGAGGCCCGCCGCGCTGCCGCGCAGCTCCGCTTTCGCCACATCCGGCTCGTCTTCCTGCGCCTGGCGGGCGCCCGGCACTCCGCCAACGCGACGATCTATGTTCCCGACCCGCGGCTTGCCGTGTCGCGCCTCTCCGAGCCGAAGAACCGCTCCTCGGACATGGCGCCGCACCACGAGACGGGACTCCTCGCCGAGGTGCCGTGCTCGACCGGCGACGACCTCTGCGGTCTCGAGGGAGCGGCGCTCGCCGAACGGGTCGTCGCCGAGCTGGCGGCGATCGGGCTGATCGAGCCAAGCGCGGTGCTCGGTTGCGAGACCCGCATGCTCTGGAACGCCTATCCGGTCTACGCTCTCGGCTATGCCGAGCACGTCCGCATTATCGGCCTGGCGCTGGCGGAGTTCGAGAACCTCGACGTCCTCGGGCGCGGCGGAAGGTTTTGGTACAGTCACCTGCACGACCAGCTGCGTTCGGCGAAGGATTACGTCCGTTCTTTGGTCCCGCGGGAGACGAGCGTCTCTCCGCACATCCTGAGGTCCGCCACGAAGCTGTAGTACGCGCGGCCGCCGGAAGGTGAGGTTCCGGCGCCGGCCGGCGGCCGGCCGGCCAGGCTCCGGAGGCGGCCGGCGAGCGTTCCCAGCAGGCTGGCGGACGGCTGCTCCCAGGAGACCGGACGGTTGCCCTCGAACCAGAGGTGGCCGAGCCAGCAGGGCGCGACGGCGAGCACGGGCGCCGCGAGCAGCAGGAGAAGGCTCCGCTCGTAGAGGGCTCCGGCGAGGCTGGCGACCGCCAGCAGCTTGGCGAGCAGGTGCAGCGCCCGGTTCAGCGGATGGCGATGGTGGGCCAGGTACTCTTGGTAGAACTCCGCAAATGTCGGCTCGGTTCGGCTCATTCTGGTCCCTGATCCTTGAGAGCGCCCATCGCGTCGTCGCCGAAATCCTGATCCCCGTCGGGGTCGCGGCGGCGGCGGGCGTCGCGGTGTCCATGATAGTACTGCCGCACTGGCGGGCCGCGGGCCTGCCGTACCTGCTCGGCTATGGCAAGAACGTCGAGTCGGCCGCGGTCGCCGCCGCGCTTCTGGCCGGCGCTCTGACGCAGCTCTTTGTCGGCTCGCGGCGCGGGCTCGGCGCCGGCGCCCTCCTCGCCGCCTTTGGGTTCACGCTGGTGGCGGCGCGATGTCCCGTGGCGCCGCTCCTCGCCGGTTGGCCGCAACTCGTCGCCATCGCGATCCTGGCGGCGGTGCTGGGGATAGGCGCGACGGAGGCTGCCGCGATGGCCGAGGGGGCCGGCGTGCGCGGTCTCCTCCCTGCGGCGCTCGGGATGGGGCTGGACGCGGCGCTGGTGACGGCGCTCGCCCTCGCGGTGCTCTGCGTGACGGTCGGGCCGCCGCTCCTCTTTATCGACGTCTTCCACCACGGGGAGGTGCTGAGCACCGCCGTCGACCTGCTGCGGGGCGGGCGCCCGTTCGAGACGCTGCTCTGGCCCCATGGTCTGCACGACACCGGTCTGGCAGCGCTGTGGATCCGCGCCACGGGAAAGGTGGGGACCTCGCCGGTGGCGCTGGCCAAGGCCTCCTGCTGCGCCCTGGGCGTCGTCTCCGCCTATGTCCTCGCGCGCCGGCTGCTGGGCTCGCGCTCCGCCGCGCTCTCCGCCTCCCTCGCCGTCGCGCTGGCGCCGCTGCTGTTCGCCCAGCGGCAAGCGGTGGACAGCGCCGAGTGGGCGCTGGGCGACCTCGGCATCCTGGTCTTCGTCGCCCTCGGCTTTGCCGCCGTCACTTCCCGCCGGCGCCTCTATCTCGTCGCCGGCCTCTGCTGCGGCCTGGCCTACCTCTTCCGCCTCGAGACCGGCGTGTACGCCAGCCTGGCGGCTCTCGGCGTCATCGCCTACCGCGAGCTCGCCCGGGCGGATCGGCTCGCCAGCCGGGCCGCCGTGAGAGCGCTCTCCGGCGGCGTCTTTCGCTTCGCCGCCGGGATCGCTCTCCTCTTGGTTGGTGCCCGCTTGTGCCTCGGCTGGCCCGGCGCCGCCTGGTTCGCCTACACGCTGGGGGATCTCCCCCGGTACCATCGGGACGCGGTGGGGATTCCGCTGGCCTGGCCGCGCCGCGGCGTCGCCCTGTCGCCGGCCGACTCGGCGTTCCTGGCGACGGTGCTCGCCCGGCTCCTGCTGACGTTGCTGCTCCTCGTGCAGGCGCTCCGCGCGGTCCTGGCCCATCGCCGCGAACGCCCGCGCGCCAAATCTCCGCGGGCGGCCCCGCTCCTCTTCGTGGCCCTCTTCGCCGGCCTGGCCACCAAGTCGGCGCTCGATCGCAGCGATCCCTACCACCTCTTGCAGTGGACCGCCCTGCCGCTCCTTGCCGCCGCCTGCCTGGCGGTGGCGGCCTGGCGCGACCGGCGGTCCTGGGGCGCCGGCCGGACGGCCCTGGCGCTCTTCGCTCTCCTCCTCGTCGTCGATTTCGGGTCGCTCGGCTTCCAGCTCCCCGACCTGCGGAGCGCGCCGGCCATGGTGGGTGTTGCGCGACAGCACTGGCGCAGCTTCGACGAGCATGTGACCCCCAACCCGCCGGTCGGCGCCTGTGCCGACCGCATGTTCACGCCCGGCGAGACGCGGATCGGCGCCAACCGCCGTTTCCTCGCGGACGAGTGCGCCGTCGAAGGCCTGCTGCGTTCCCACGGCGTCCGCCGCCTGGTCGTCGCCGACTCCGCCCCCTGGTACGACGTCCGCTTTCGGCTGCCGCCCGCCAGCCGCTATCTCGCGCTCCAGCGCGCCTACACGCCGGTCCGCCAGCTCGAGCTGGTCGCGGCGCTCCGCGCGCGGCCCGCCCAGGCACTGTTGCTGCCTCTCGGCTACAACGCGATCCGCAGCTTCGACCTGCCGGACGCCCTGCGGGTGCCGGTCGCCGACGCCTACCTGAGAAGCCGGCGAAAGGGCGTTGCCGTGACGCCGACGCCCCTCGGCGATCTCTTCTTCTGGAACGAGCCGCCGGCGCCTCCACCGGTCGCGCGCCCGGGCGGAGAGCTCCCGCGGATCGAGATCTCGGCGGAGCTGGTCACCTATCAACCGGCGACCGGCGTGCTCTTCGCGAGGGGTTGGGCGACGGAAGCAGCCACCCGCCGGCCGCTAGCGGAGCTCGTGCCGCGGAACCTACCGCCGGGGGTCTCCGCCAGCCTCGAGATCGGGCTGGGCCTGGGCACGGCGACGGGTGTCTGGCGCCAGACGGGCTGGGAGCTCGTCAGCCGCGGCTGG
>DATNKQ010000012.1:0-4501 GCA_035603315.1 Thermoanaerobaculia bacterium | reverse complement strand
CCCCCTGGGAGGTCCCCCATTTCGCCCCCGTCGAGCTGACCGATCCGCTCGCCTGGTCCACGGGGGCGGTCTCGCCGGTGGTCCGCCGGCCGGTCGGCAGGTTGCAGTCGGGGCGGCTGGTGATGGGGATCGGCGACGCGGTGGTCTTGAACGACCCCATCGCCGGCCAGGGCTCGAACTGCGCCAGCAAGGGGGTCCACCTGCTGACCGCAAGGATCGCCGAGCGCGAGGGGCCGTTCGACGCCGCCTGGATGGAGGCGGTCTTCGCGGAGCACTGGGAGCGCGACGCGCGTTGGATCACCGCCTTCTCGAACCTCTTCCTGGAGCCCATCGGGCCGGCCGCCCAGGAGATCCTCCTCGCCGCCTCGCGGGTGCCGGCGCTGGCCGACGAGTTCTTCGAGGCCTTCAACAACCCGCAGGATCTCTGGCCCTGGATCGAGGACCCGAAGGGCGCCCGCCGCCACATCGCCGAGCGCACCGGCCGTCCCTGGATCGCCACCGCAGCGTCGGCGCGCTTCGCCGTCCTCCGCGGCAAGCTGGCGCAGGCGCTCCGGCGGGGCGCTCCCGCAGTTGGGTGAACCAGCCTTTGCGCATTCTTGCCCGCAAGGGAATTGCCCCGTACACTGGCTTTCCACGGGAGCGACCTCGACGCCATGGCGAGCCGCCTCGAAGTCTCGAAGACCGGCCTGAAGCAGCGCCTCCGGCGGCTGGGGCTCGGCTGAGCCCCAGAGGGGCCGCCGGCGGCCTCAGGACAGCACGCAGCAGAAGGCCACCTCATGGATGAAACAGGAGTAGGCGTCCTGGGCCCAGGGCGGCGTGGGATCGCTGGGAAGGGTGAAGGATCCTTGGCTCACCGGCGCCTCACCGGGCTGGCTGGTGAAGTGGTAGTAGGTCAGGCCGTATTGGTCGCGCGCGAAATACTTGAAGGTGCGGCCGTCGACCGCGGCGCAGAACGACGCCTCGTCGAAGGGGTTGCCGAAGACCGTGGCGTTGGGCGCGACGGCGGAGACTCCCGGAAGGGCCACGTAGTCCTGCCGCACCCGCCCAATGTCGAAGACGCCGGGAAAGGTGAGGATGGCGACCGAATTCGACGCGAGGACCTGCGGCGGGTGGGCCGCGTACCACGAGTTCAAGCAGTCCCAGCCGTGGTAGGTGCCGGCGACGACCTGCGCGAAGGCGTCCGGACGGAACGTCACGATGAGCGAGCTCGTCGGCACGCTGGGCAGGAACCCGGTCGTGGCGAGAGCCGGCTGGCGGACGCGGATCGATTGCAGGTCCGCCAGCACCCGGTCGTAGACCCACGGCCAGGCCGTGAAGGCGCCGGAGAGGACGAAGGCAAGATTCTCGGCGGTGGCGTCGGCGCGCGGCGTGGCGGCGACCTCGGAAACCGTGCCCTGGCCGCAGGCGTGGGGCGTGGGGTCCGGGCAGGCGGCGAAGGCGCCGGCGTCCTGGAGGGGGAGGAAGGCCCGCCCCTGGGCGTTCAAGTAGGTCTTCGTCGTGCCGGTGGCGAAATCCGTCACGGTGACCGTGACCGCGAGATTGGTCAGCCCCGCGCCGAACACCCAGAAACTCTCGAAGGGCGGCGCGCAGGCGTCGATGACCTTGACCGTGACCTCGAGGTTGCCGGCATCGAAGAACCAGAACATCCCGGTGTCCCGAGTCACCTGCAGAGCATGGCCGGCGCCGGTCCTCCCGTCCGGGGTCCTCCAGGTAGCCGCCACCTGGAAGCGGTTGCCCAGCAGCCGCAGATCGCCATCGCCCCCCAACGGGAAGTTGAGCGACTCCGCCCGCGCCAGACCTCCGCCCCCGAGGGCGAGCAACAGCACGACCGCCAGCCACGTGCGCGACACCGTCCTCTCGGACATAATCTCCTCCCTCCGCGGAAATGTCATAATAACATATCGCGACTTGGAAGCGGCGTCAACTGGCAGAGCAGCCCCAATTCGTCGCCGCAGGAGACTTCGCACCGAGATGGGCGTCTTTCCGCGCTGATCGGAGCGCTGTCGCGCTGCTGGGCGAGAATCCGCGCGAGCAGCGCGAATTTCGGGCTGTCAGGCGGCCTGCGACGCAGATGGCGGCCTTTAAATGGTTTCAGGGCTCCGGATACGGTGAAATTCTCGCGGAAACCGAGACGGGGCTGCTGGCGGCGTCAAAAGGCTGCGGTTTCCGTCGCAAACGCCCTGGCGGCGAAGAAAAGCTCCCTACGCCGATCCACGGCGCCTGCCGGCGACACAGGGCTCCTGTTGGCGATAATTTCGTCCGTGGAGCGATACAAGGGGGAAAATTCGTTGGGATCGGCTCGCCCTTCTTGGGGAAGCTCTCGCCCTTCTTGGGGAAGGGCCTTTCCCCGCTGGGGAAGCCCCCTTCCCCATTTGGGGCCGGCCCTTCCCTACTTTGGGCGGGCCTGGCCCTTCTTGGGGGCGGCCTCCCCTTCTTGGGGCGCACGCCGTACTTCTTTGGGCGGGCGTCGCCCTTTCGGGGCAGGCGCCTTCTCCGTTCGGATTGCGCTCTCCTCCGGCGGGTCGCTCGACCCTTGTCGAGGTCTCGCGTGGACGCCCGACGACGAACGGGCATGGTAGCACTAAATCCGCCTGCCGGAGGAGAAATTTCACCAGCCGTAGTTAACCGATCGCCGTCCGTTCTCGCTATCATACCTCGACCAAAATCAGGCGTTCTGCCACAGGACGAGCCCCCTCGGGTTGGTGTGTGGCCAAGATCACGCCAGCCCTCGAAAGGAGAGCCGCCGGTGCCCGAGCCCCGAGACCTGCCGCGCCTCGCCCGCCTGGCGCAGATCGCCGCCTTCGCCTCCCTCGCCGCCGCCTCCGCCGCCGTCGTCCTCGCCGCGCCGCCCCGTCCGCTGGAGATCGCCGTCGACGCCACGGACGCGCCGCGCGGGGTCTTCCATTCGCGCCTGGTCATCCCCGCCGCCCCCGGCCCGCTTACCCTCGCCTACCCGAAGTGGGTGCAGGGCGAACACGCGCCCACGGGGCCGGTCATGCAGGTGGCTGGACTCACCCTCTCGGCGCGCGGCCAGGCCCTCGCCTGGCACCGCGATCCGCTCGACCCCTTCCTCCTGCGGGTGGAGGTGCCGGCGGGCGCCGACGCCCTGGAGGTGACGCTCGACTATCTCTCCCCCACCGAGAGCTTCGGCGGCGGCTACGGCGAGACCCCGAACGCCACGCCCCACCTTCTGATCGTCGACTGGCACGACCTCCTCCTCTATCCCCTGGGGACGGCCGCCGCCGACCTGCCGGTGCGCGCCAGCCTCCGCCTGCCCGCCGGCTGGCAGCTCGACACCGCGCTGGCGACCGCCGGGGCCGAGGGCCGGGATGGCGCCGTCGCCTTCGCCCCGGTGAGCCTCTACACGCTCATCGACTCGCCGGTCCTGGCGGGCGAGTACTTCCGTACGATCGACCTGGGGCCCGCGGAGGCGCCGGTCCGCCTCAGCCTGGCCGCCGACCGCCGCTCGGCCCTCGCCCTGCCGGAGGCGCGGATCGCCGCTCTGAGGCGGGTGCCGCTCGAGGCAGCGGCGCTCTTCGGCGCCCGCCACTACCGCCGCTACGGCTGGCTGCTTTCGCTGTCGGACGCCGTCGACCAGAACGGCCTCGAGCACCACGAGTCGAGCGACGATCGCGGGAGCGCCGGCATGCTCACCGACGAGGCGCCGCTGCGGCGGTGGGGGACGCTCCTGCCGCACGAGTACGTCCACTCCTGGAACGGCAAGTACCGGCGCCCGGCGGGCCTGGCGACCCGCGACCCCCAGCAGGCCCTCGACACCGAGCTCCTATGGGTCTACGAGGGGCTGACGCGCTATCTCGGCGACTTTCTGCTGACGGCGCGGAGCGGCATCTGGAGCCCGGAGCTGGCCCGCGACTATGCAGCCTGGGTGGCCGCCAA
Organism: Thermoanaerobaculia bacterium; assembly: GCA_035603315.1. Taxonomy (GTDB): domain Bacteria; phylum Acidobacteriota; class Thermoanaerobaculia; order Multivoradales; family UBA5704; genus DATNKQ01. The sequence continues at coordinate 604 of DATNKQ010000012.1, read as the reverse complement.
CCAGGACCGCAACCGCCCCGGCCGGAGCTGGCGGCCGCTCGCCGACACGGCGCTCTCGGTGCAGCTCCTGGGCAACGTGCCGGTGCCCTGGACGGCCTGGCGCCGGGCGCTCGACTACTACGACGAGTCGATGCTGATCTGGCTGGAGGCCGACACCGTCCTGCGCCGCGAGAGCGGGGGGGCGAAGTCGCTCGACGACTTCTGCCGCGCCTTCTTCGGCGGCGCCTCGACGGGGCCGGAGGTCGTCCCCTACACCGCCGACGACGTCTACGCCGCCCTGGGCCGCCTCGTCCCTCACGATTGGCGCGGCTTCTTCGCCCAGCGCGTCTACGCCGTCGCGCCGCGGGCGCCGCTGGGCGGCCTCGAGGCTGCCGGTTGGAAGCTCGTCTACACGGCGGCGCCGAACCCCTACCAGCAGGCGCGCGCCAAGAGCTCGAAGCTCGTCGACGAGAGCTTCACCCTCGGCCTCTGGCTCAAGGAGGACGGCACGATCGAGGACATCGTCGTCGGCTCACCGGCCTGGGCGGCGGGCCTCGGACCGGGGATGAAGCTGGCCGCCGTCAACGGCAGGAGGTGGACGCCCGAGGTGCTCGCCGAGGAGATC
>DATNKQ010000007.1:0-8750 GCA_035603315.1 Thermoanaerobaculia bacterium | reverse complement strand
CGGCACCCTCGGAGCGCTGGCGACGGGCTCCGCCCGCACTCTCATCCACCGCGCCGGGGCGGTGGCGCTCAAGGAGAGCTGGCCGCTCGTCCTGGGCTTCCGCGAGACCCCCCTCTCCCTCGTCCACGTCGAGAACATGCGCCGGCTGCTCTACGCCGGCGCCACCCTGCTGCCGCCGGTGCCCGCCTTCTACATCGGCGGTGAGGACCTGGGCCGCTTCCTCGATCACTACGCGCTCCGCGTGCTCGACCACTTCGGCATCGCCGAGCCCGGCGCGCCGGGCCTGCGGTGGGGGGAAGGGTAGGGAAGCTCTCCTGCCGATATCATTCCGGAGTCTGGATATCGTCCCGGAGCCCGGGAAGTCACTCCCGGCCTCGGGAATGTCATTCCCGGCCTCGGGAAACGTTTCCCAGGCTCGGGAAATCATTCCCAGGCTCGGGAAATCATTCCCGGGGTCGGGAAATCACTCCCAGGGCCGGGAAATCACTCCCAGGGCCGGGAAATCATTCCCGAGCTCGGGAAACATTTCCCAGCCTCGGGAAATCATTCCCGGGCTCGGGAGTTAACTCCCGGCTTCGGGAAATCACTCCCGGACGCGGGAAACATTTCCCGGGCGCGGGAAAGAACTCCCGGCCTCGGGAGTTGACTCCCATCCCCGGGAAATCGCTCCCGGGGGCGGGAAACAACTCCCGACCGCGGATACTGGTTAGACTCAACCTGTCTCGCGAGGGGGGATGATGGAGCTACGGACCGTCGTCGAGGTGCTGGGGGCGCTTTTCTTGATCGCGCTCGTCCTCGCCGTCTGGCTGCTCGCCTGGGCGCTCAAGCGGCTCCGCGAGCGGCGGATCCGGGTGGCCCCGGATGCGGACTTCTTCACCACCCTGCGCGCCGTGCCCCTGGCGCTGGTGGTGGGGCTCGACCTCCTGGACTTCGGGCTGGAGATCTTCTCCACCCCGATCATCTGGTTCATCCTGAACCGGCTGAAGCTCCAGAAGCTGCGCGACGTGGCCACCATCGAGGCGCTCATCCCGATCAGCGGGCCCATCCCCACCCTGACGATCGCCTGGCTCCTGGCCCGCTTCTTCAAGCTCGGCCGGCCCTACGACCCCAACGTCATCGAGACCGAGCGCGTGGGACCCGACAGCTACGTCGCCCGCCCGCCGCGCCCGGCGCCGCCCGCCGACTAGTCCATCTGCTTCCGCAGCACGGTCGGGATGTCGTAGTCGTCGACGTTCGACCAGTTGGGGCCGAAGCCGTTGGGGTCCTCGCCGCGGGCGTGGGCGATCACCTTGCGGTAGAACGGCACGTCCACCTGCTGCGGCTTCTCCGGCTCCTCCCGTTCCGCGGGCGGTGGCGCGGCGGCGAGGACCGGCGGCGCGGCCACCGGCCGGCTGACGCTCACCATGGGGGCCGCGGCCCGCGGGCGGTCGGCGGAGCTGTAGTCGAAACCGGTGGCGATGACCGTCACCTTCATGGCGTCCTCCATCGCCGGGTCGATCACCATGCCGGAGATGATGTTGGCGTCGGGATCGACGGCGTCGGCGATGATGCGCGCCGCTTCGGCGACCTCGTGGAGGGTCAAGTCATGGCCGCCGGAGATGTTGATCAGCACCCCCTTGGCGCCCTGGATGGAGGTCTCCTCGAGGAGCGGCGAGGAGATGGCGCGCTGCGCCGCCTCGAGGGCCCGGTGCTCGCCCTCGGCGACGCCGGTGCCCATGAGCGCCATGCCCATGCCGGTCATGATGGTGCGCACGTCGGCGAAGTCGACGTTGATTTCGCCGGGGACGGTGATGAGGTCGCTGATCCCCTGCACCGCCTGGCGCAGCACGTCGTCGGCGATGCGGAAGGCCTCGGAGAGCGGGGTGCCGCGCTCGACGAAGTTGAGGAGGCGCTCGTTGGGGATGGTGATCAGGGTGTCCACCGCGCCGCGCAGCTCCTCGACCCCGCGCTCGGCGAGCTGCATCCGCCGCCGCCCCTCGAAGCCGAACGGCTTGGTGACCACCGCCACGGTGAGCGCCCCGATCTCGGCCGCCAGGGAGGCGATGATCGGCGCCGCGCCGGTGCCGGTGCCGCCGCCCAGGCCGGCGGTCAGGAAGACCATGTCGGCGCCCTCCAGCATCTCGAGGATGTGCTCGGTGTCCTCGAGCGCCGACTTGCGGCCGACTTCCGGATCGGCGCCGGCCCCCAGGCCCTTGGTGAGCAGATTGCCGAGCTGCAGCTTGATCTTCGCCCGGCATTTGCGCAGCGCCTGGAGGTCGGTGTTGGCGGCGATGAACTCGATGCCGCGCAGCTGGGAGTCGATCATCCGGTTGACCGCGTTGCCGCCGCCGCCGCCGACGCCCACGACCTTGATGCGGGCGGGCACCGCGTCGGCCTCGGAGACGGTGATCGGGGTCTCCGCCTGGGCGTCCTGTTCGTCGAATAGAATCATGGTGAATCCCCCTTTGGTTTCTGCCGGTTTCTCCGTATCTCGAAGGTCAGCGGGCCGCCCTAGAGCAGGTCCGCGAAAATTCCCTTGAGGCTGCCGACCATCCCGCGCACGCTCCAGCCCGGTTTCTTCTGGACCTTGCCCAGGCTCTCTTCCGCCCCGCGGGCATAGAGCAGGAGGCCGGAGGCGGTCGACCAGGTCGGGCTGCTGATGACGTCGACGAGGCCGCCCAGCCCCCGCGGCAGGCCGTAGCGCACGCCGGCGTCGAAGGTCTGCTCCGCCATCTCCAGGAGGCCGTCGAGCTGGGCGCCGCCGCCGGTCAAGATGACGCCGCCGCGCAGGCTCTCCTCGCTGGCGTGCTTGAAGAGGTCTTCGCGGACGAGGCCGAAGAGCTCCTCGGCGCGCGGCTGCAGGATCTCGCAGAGCTCGCGCTTGGGCACCACGCGGGCGGCGCCGCCGGCCACCGTCGGCACCGAGACGCCCTCCTCCTCGGTGACCATCCCGGGCAGGCAGCAGCCCTGCTTGACCTTGATGCGCTCGGCCTCCGCGAAGGGCGTGCGCAGCACCATGGCGAGGTCGTTGGTGAAGTGGCCGGCGCCGATCGGCGCCACGGCGCTGTACTGGATCTCGCCGTCGGCGAAGAGGGCGTACTCGGTGGTCCCGGCGCCGATGTCGATGAGCAGCGCGCCGAGCTCCCGCTCGTCCGGGGTGAGCACCGCCTCGGCGGTGGCGAGCGGCTCGAAGACCATCTCGACGACCTCGATGCCGGCGCGGTTGACGCAGGTCAGGAGCGTCTTCGAGCGCGTGACGTTGCCGGTCACCAGGTGGACCATGACTTCGAGCCGGCTCCCCAGCATCCCCAGCGGCTCGCCGATCCCCCCCTGCTCGTCGACGATGAACTCCTGCGGGATGGCGTGCAGGATCTCGCGGTCGGAAGGGAGCGCTGCCGACTTCGCCGCGTCGAGCACGCGCTGGATGTCCTGGCGGGTGATCTCGCGGTCCTTGCGCGACACCGAGACCATGCCGCGCGAGTTGACGCTGCGGATGTCCGCCCCGGCGACCCCCACGTAGGCGCGCGAGATCTCGACGCCGGCCATCACCTCCGCCTCTTCGCTGGCCTGCTTGAGAGCCTCCACCGTCGCCTCCACGTTGACGATGTTGCCCTTGCGCGTGCCGCGATTGGGGGCGAGTCCCTTGCCCACCACCTCGATGCCGTTCTTGGCGTCGCGATGGCCGATGAGCACCCCCACCTTGGAGGAGCCAATGTCGATTCCCACGAAATACGGATCTGGCTTGGCCATTGCAGCCTACCCCCCAAAGAAAGGTTTTTGAGCGGCCGTCCCGGCCGGCCCGTGGGCCGGGCCGGGAGGGGCCGCGGGTTCGACGACGATGCGGCGCGGGAAGCGCAGATCGACCGCCTCGAGGCCGGTGTAGCGGCGGCCGAGCTCGGGCAGGAGCGCCGCCAGCCGTTGTGCCTTCGGCGCCACCTGGCCGCCGCGGACGAGGAGCGCGAAGGGAAGCGCCCGGGTGTGGAGCCGGAAGTCGTCTCCGTCCAGAACCTCGACCTCGGAGAGCAGCGCCGCCCAGTCGGGATTTGCCCGCCGCAGCTCGGCCGCCACCCCGAGGGCCTTGGCCGCCGCGCCCGGAACGGGGTGCGGCAGGCCGACGACGAGGAAGCCCTCCGTGCTCTCGCCTTCCCGCACGGGCGCGATCGATCGTCCTTCCGCGTCGCCCCAGGCGAGGCCCTGCGCGGCGCCGCCGGCGCGCAGGAGGACGACCGGACGCCGCTCCCGCACGATCACCCGCAGGCGGTCCGGCAGCTCCTTCTCGATCTCCACCGACTCGACCCAGCTCTGGCTGTGGAGGAGCGCCGCGACCCGCTCCAGGGGGAGCCCCACCAGGTTCTCCCTGAGGAGGGGCGCCAGGGCCTCGCGCACGCGGGCGGCGGGGATGCGCTGCGTCCCCTCGACGAGCAGCTTGCGGAGCTCGAAGCGCGGCGAGGTCAGCACCCAGGCGGTGAGGCCGACGGGCAGGCCGACGAGGGCGAGCGCGGTCGACAGCGGCCGCGCGAGCGACAGCCAGAAGCTGCGGCGCCGGCGCCGCGGCAGCGCCGGCCGGCGGCGGAAATCGAGCACCCGGCCGCCCGCCACGGCGCCCAGGGCCGGCCCGGTCTGCGTCATCGCCGTCACGCCTCTGCCCTCTCCGGTCCGGCGACGAGCTCGTGCGCCAGGCGGGAGATGTCTCCCGCCCCGAGGGTGATCACCGCGTCCCCTTCCCTCACCTCCTCCGCCAGCAGCGCCGGGGCGTCGTGCCAGTCCGGGCAGTAGCGGACGTTGCGATGGCCGCTCTGGAGGGCGGCCTGCACTACCAGATCGCCCGTCACCCCGGGCACGGGAGCCTCGCGCGACGGGTAGACGTCCGTCACCAGCGCGCGATCGGCGAGGAGCAGCGCGCGGCCAAAGGCCTCGGCCTGGTCCTGGGTGCGCGAGAAGAGGTGCGGCTGGAAGACCACATGCAGCCGGCCGTGAGGGAAGGTCTGGCGCGCCGCGTCGAGGGTCGCGATCATCTCGGTCGGATGGTGGGCGTAGTCGTCGACGACCGCCGCTCCGTGCCAGCTCCCGACCTGCTCGAAACGGCGATGGACGCCGGTGAAGGCGGCGAGGCCGCGGGCGATCTCGGCGAAGCCGAGGCGCAGCGACAGCCCGACCCCCACCGCCGCCAGGGCGTTCAAGACGTTGTGGCGGCCGGGGATGGGGACCTCGACGCGCCCCAGGAGGGCTCCCCGGAGACGGACGCCGAAGCCGGTGCCCCAGCCGCGGGCCTCCAGGTCGACCGGCGAGAGATCGGCCTGCGGCGAGAAGCCGTAGGTGACGAGCCGGCGGTCGGCCAGGCGCGGCAACAGTTGCTGGATGTTGGGATCGTCCAGGCAGAGGATCACCCGCCCGAAGAAGGGCGTGCGGTTGGCGAAGATGACGAACGCCTCGCGGATCTGATCCAGGTCGCCGTAGGTGTCCAGGTGGTCGCGGTCGATGTTGGTGATCACCGCGATGACCGGCGTCAGGCGCAGGAAGCTGCGGTCGAACTCGTCCGCCTCGGCGACGAGGTAGTCGCTGCGCCCCAGGCGCGCCCCCGTCCCCAAGAGGCGCAGCCGGCCGCCGACGATGACCGTGGGGTCGAGGCCGGTTTCGGTCAACAGGGTGCCGACGAGCGAGGTGGTGGTGGTCTTGCCATGGGTGCCGGCCACCGCGATGCCGTACTTCAGGCGCATCAGCTCGGCCAGCATCTCCGCCCGCCGGACCACCGGGATGCCGCGCCAGCGGGCCTCCTGGAGCTCGGGATTCGCCTCGGCGATGGCGGAGGAGATGACGACCAGGTCCACCCCCTTGAGATGGTCCGGGGAGTGCCCGCGATGGATGCGGGCGCCGAGCGTGGCGAGCCGCTCGGTCGCCTCGCCCAGCGCCTGGTCGCAGCCGCTGATCTCCAGGTCGTTCTCGTTCTCCAGGAGGATCTCGGCGATGCCGCTCATGCCGGCGCCGCCGATGCCCACGAAGTGGATGCGGGAGAGGTCGGTGAACTGATTGAAGCTCATCGCCCCTCTCCCAGCTCCTGCAGTCGGTCGGCGATCGCCGCCACCGCGCCCGGGCGCGCCAGGCCGCGCGCCGCCTTCCCCATCCGCGCCAGGCGGGCGCGGTCCGCCAGCAGGTCTCCCAGGAGCGCCGCCAACCGCTCGGGCGTCGCTTGCGCGCTTTCCAGGAGCTCGGCTCCCCCGGCCGCCGCCAACAGGCGGGCGTTGTCCACCTGATGGCCCTGCGAGATCGCCAGCGGCAGGAGAAGCGACGGGCGGCCGGCGGCGCAAATCTCCGCCAGGGTGATCGCCCCCGCCCGCGAGACGAGGAGGCAGCTGGCGCCCATCGCTCCGGCGACGTCGTCGAGGAAGGGCACCACCTCGACGGCGGGAGCGCCCAAGCCCGCCTGCTCGTAGGCGCTCCGCGTCTCCTCGACGTGACGCGCGCCCGCCTGGTGGAGGATCGTCAGCTCGGGCAGCCGGGCGAAGAGCCGGGCCGCGGCCGCCGGCACGGCGCGGTTGATCTGCTGCGCCCCCTGGCTGCCGCCGAGCACGAGGAGGCGCGGCGGAGCGGGGGACGCCGCCGGCTCCGCGGGGTCCGGCAGAGGCGCGACGGAGAAGAAGGCGGCGCGCACGGGGATGCCGGTGACGACGCACGGGCAGCGGAGGTCGCGGATGGTCTCGCGGTAGGCGACCGCAGCCCCGGAGGCCAAGCGCGAGAGCCAGCGGTTGGCCACTCCCGCCCGCGCGTTGGGCTCCAGCAGAAGAATCGGCCGCCGTGCGAGGCGCGCTCCCACGACCGCGGGGGCCGAAGCGTAGCCGCCGGTGCCGAGCACCACGTCCGCGGCGATCGCGCGGATCAGGCGGGAGGCCGCGACGCCCGAGCGCATGGCGGTTCCCAGGGCCCTCGCCTTGCCGCTCCATCCCTTGCCCACCAGCGGGCGCGCCGGCAGGGGATGGAAGGGGATGCCACGCTCGGCGACCAGCCGCGCCTCGGGTCCGGAGGAGAGGCCGGTGAAGCTCACGCGCCACCCCCGGCGCGCCAGCTCCTCGGCCACCGCCAGGGCCGGGAAGACGTGGCCGGCGGTGCCGCCGCCGGCGAGGAGCGCATGCGGCTGCCGCAGGTCGGTCGCAGCGGGGGCGGAGTGGGCGGGCATGGCATCGTCGGGCCGCGTCATCCGTGCTGCGAGAGGTTCAAGAGGACGCCGCAGGCGCACATCGAGACCACCAGCGACGAGCCGCCGTAGGAGATGAAGGGGAGCGGGATTCCCTTGGTGGGAAGGAGGGCGATCGTTACACTGACGTTGATCAGCGCCTGGAGGACGAGGACGCCGGTGAACCCCCAGGCGAGGTAGCGCCCGAAGACGTCCGGCGCCCGCCAGCCGGCCACGGCGCCGCGCCAGGCGAGGACGCCGAAGAGGGCGACGACGGCGAGCGCGCCCAGCATCCCCAGCTCCTCGGCGACGATGGCGAAGATGAAGTCGGACTCCGGATGGGGCAGGAAGAAGAGCTTCTGCACGCTCCTCCCCGGGCCCAGCCCGGTCACCCCGCCCGAGCCCACCGCGATGAGCGACTGCAAGGCCTGGAAGCCGCTGCCCAGCGGGTCGCGCTCGGGGTCGAGGAAAGCGAAAAGCCGCTGCCGCCGGTAGGAGACCGACACCACCAGGAAGTAGAGCACCGGCAGCACGCCCAAGATGACGCCGACGACGTAGCGCCAGGAGAGGCCGGCCAGGAAGACCATCAAGAAGACGGTGAGCACCAGGAGCACCGCCGTTCCGAGATCCGGCTCGAGCAGGATGAGCCCGGCCGTCAGGCCGGTGAAGAGCGCCGCCGGGAGCAGAAAGTCGAGATGGTTGATGCGGTCCTGCTTTCTGGCGATCTGGTAGGCGAGGAAGGGCACGAGGGCAAGCTTGGCAATCTCGGACGGCTGGAGCGACAGCCCGGCCAGGAAGAACCAGCGGCGGGTGCCGTTGAGCTCGGGCGAGAAGAGCACGCCGACGAGCAGACCGAGAAGGCCGAAGAGGAGGGCGTAGAGCACCGCGGGGCGCTGCAGCCGCCGGTAGTCGACGTGCATCAGGAGTCCCATCGCCACCAGGCCCAGGGCCGCCCACAGGCCCTGCTTGACTAGGAAGGGGTTGCCCAGGATCGAATTCTGGCGGGCCACCGCTCCGCTCGCCGAGTAGACCATCACCAGGCCCATGCCGAGGAGGAGCATGACGGTGGTGAAGAGGACCTTGTCAAAGGCGAGCTTCTTCGCCATGCGGCCCTCCTCGCGCTCCCGTCACCGTCGCGACCAGGGTCTGGAACACCTCTCCCCGGTGGACGAAGTTGCGGAACTGATCGAAGCTCGCGCAGGCCGGCGAGAGCACCACCACCTCCCCGGCGCGCGCTTGGGCGGCGGCCGACCGCACGGCCCGTTCGAGCGTGCCGGCGACCTCGTGGGGGACGGCGGCGACGGCGGGCTCGAGATCGCCGGCGGCCTCGCCGATCAGGTAGGCGCGCCGCGCCTTGCGGCCGACGATGCCGGCGAGCTGGCCCAGGTCGGCGCCCTTGTTGCGCCCGCCCAGGATGAGGTGGACCGTGCCGTCGGCGAAACCCTCGAGCGACTTCGCGGTAGCCGCCGGGTTGGTCCCCTTGGAGTCGTCGTACCAGACGACGCCGGCCGCCTCCGCCACCCGCTGTAGGCGGTGCGGGAGACCGGCGAAGCCGCGGAGACCGGCGCGGATAGCGGCCGGCGCGGCGCCCGCCGCGCGCGCC
>DATNKQ010000005.1:0-8067 GCA_035603315.1 Thermoanaerobaculia bacterium | reverse complement strand
CCAGCCGCTCCTGCACCTGCGGGTCCTCGATGGCGCGGTTGTAGTAGGCGATCGAGCGCACGTGGACCTCGGCCAAGAGGCGGTAGCGCCGCTCCATCTCGGCCACCGCCCAGCGCAGGGCGTTCGCCGCCTTCTTGGGGTCGACCACCACCTCGGCCTTCAGGTGCGGGATGTCGGCGTAGACCCCGAGCTCGATCCGCTTGGGGTCGATGAAGATGAACTGCACCTCCTCGCGGGTCGCCTTGTAGAGGATCGAGGTGATCATCCCCTGCAGGCCGACGCTCTTGCCGGCGCCCGTCGCCCCCGCCACCAGGAGATGCGGCATGGTGGCGAGGTCGGCATAGTAGGGCTCGCCGTGGATGTTGGTGCCGAGCGCCAGGGTCAGGACCGAGGGCGACTTGCGGAAACGTTCGTCGGCCAGCAGGTTGCCCAGCCGGATCACCGCGCGCTGCCGGTTGGGAACCTCGATGCCGAGGGTCGAACGGCCGGCCATGCGGTCGATGCGCACCGACTCCGCCTTGAGGGCGAGGGCGAGGTCGTCCTGGAGGTTGACGATCTGGCTCACCTTGACGCCCGGCGCGGGCTGGAACTCGTAGACCGTGATCACCGGTCCCGGGCTGATCCCCGCGACCGTGCCTTCCACCCCGAACTCGGCGCAGCGGCTGCGGATCGCCTCGCCGGAGCGCACCAGCTCGTCCTCGTCGACGTGCGCCCGCTCGTCGCTCATCTGCAGCAGGTTGACCGGCGGCAGCGCTCCCACCATCGCCTCGCCGGCGAAGGGGAGCTGCTTCTGCGGCGCCGGCCCCGATGGGCGCGCCGGCCGCGACGGCCGGGCGGCGGCAGGGGAGGCCGGCGGCGACGGCCGCTCGTCGAGCTCCTCGAAATCGTCCTCCGCGGGGCCGGCGGAGCGCACGCGGCGGAGGGCGACGTCCACGTCCCCCTTCCGCTCGGTGACGCGGAGCGGGCGCATCGGCAGATCGAGGCGGCCGGCCCCTCTCTCCGCGGTGGCGACGGGTACGGCATCGGCGGCATGCAGGGTCATAGGCGGCGGCGCCTTGACGTCCTCCCGGCGCTGCTTCTCCTGCTTCTCCTCCACCACCCGCTGCAGGTGCTTGGTGATGACCCGCCGCCGCGCCCGCTCCTTGGCGCGCCGCTCCCGCCGGCGCTCGCGCGCCAGCGTCCAGTCCTGCCACGTCCGGGCGATACGCGCCCTCCAGGCCGCCAGGATGTCGCCCAGGGTGGACTGCACGGCCAAGGTGCCGCCGATCGTCACCGCCGCCGACAGCACGAGGAGCGAGCCGGCGAAGTTGAGGCGGGACTCGAGAAGGTCGGCGAGGATGGTGCCGAAGGCGCCCCCGGCGGCCACCGAGCCCTCGCGCCAGACGATGCGGCCGGTGGCGAGCTGGAAGAGCGGCGGCAGGGCGGCCAGCATGAGGAGGGCGCCGAAGCCGCGGCCGACGACCCGCGCCGCGCCGCGGTGGCGGAGCCGGCGCCAGCCAGCGACCAGGAGGAAGAACGGCACCAGGAGGGAGCTGAGGCCGAGGAACTGGAAGCCGAAGGCGGCGACGTGCGCCCCGGCCACCCCGATCAGGTTGCGCGCCCGGGAGGACGAGGCCGAGATGTGGAAGAGGCTGGGATCGCCCGGATGGTAGGTGCCGAGCGCCAACCCGAGGAGGAGCGCCAGAGTGAGCAGCAGCAGCCCGAGGAGCTCGTTGCCCTTCTCGGGAGACAGGGTCGGCCGCTCCGGCTTGGTTCGGGTCTTGGTGATGGCGACCGGCAAAGGGCCTCCCGATTCACCCCACCCGCTCCCGCCGCCCGCCGGTTAAGGATCTAGGTGAAGGATTCGGTCTTAAGTACCCATGAAGTCTAACATATCCACCGATGTGGAAGGTGGCGGCGGAAATCTGAGGCGAGGGCGCTCCAGGCTATCGGGCCCTGAAGATCTCCAGGAAACCATCGAGCCCCAACTCCTCCGCCCGCACCCGCTCCCCGACTCCCGCCGCCGCCAGCACCGCCTCCGCCTGTTCCCTCCCCCACCCGGCCGCCAGCGCGTTCCTCAAGGTTTTCCGTCTCTGGCCGAAGGCCAGGCGCACCATTTCGATGAATCTCGGCATCTCGTCCTGCGGAAGGGGCGAAGCTCGGAGCTCTAGCCCTACGAAGGCGCCTTCAACCTTGGGCGGGGGGCGGAAGCTGCCGCGGCGGACGCGGCCCAGGATTTTCGCATTGGCGTAGGCGGCCACGAGGACGCTGAAGGAGCCGTAGGGCTCGCTGCCGGGGGTGGCGACGAGGCGGTCGGCGACCTCCTTCTGCACCAGGAAGGCGGCTCGGGGCACCGTCTCGTGGTGGGGAAGAAGACGCTCGACCAGCGCGGTGGCGAGGCTGTAGGGGAGGTTGCCGGCGACGAGCGTCGGAGGCCGGAGACGGCTCCACTCGATCCCCAGGGCGTCGCCGACGACGACCGCCAGCTCCGGGCGCCGGAGACGGTGGCGGAGGACGGCCGCCCAATCGAGGTCGAGCTCCCAGCCGGCGACGCGCGCGCCGGCATCGAGAAGCTCGGCCGTCAGCACGCCACCGCCGGGGCCGATCTCCAGGACCCGCTCCCCGCGAGGGCGCAGGAAGTCGAGGAGCGGCTGGCAGAGAGCGCCGCTTGCCAAGTGGTGCTGGCCGAGCGATTTCTTGAGGATGGGCGGGCTCACCGCGCCACGCTATCAATCGCCGACGATCGCAGCCACGGGGGGTCAGGTTGGTTCCCCCGAGCGCCAAATTGGCGCTCTCCGTGGGATCGCCGGGGCCAACCGCCCCGAGCCCATGCTGGAACCGCCATCTAATTGATGGCACCTCACTTGCACCTCCCAGGTTCGCCCATGGAACCGAACGCCGCCACCCTCAGCCTGGACATGCAGCGCGAGGCGTTGACCCTCAAGCGGATCGAGGCCGAGCTGCGCAAGGTGATCGTCGGGCAGGACTATCTGCTCGACCGCCTGCTGGTGGGCCTCCTGGCCCGCGGCCATGTCCTCATCGAGGGGGTGCCCGGCCTCGCCAAGACACTGGCGGTCAAGACCCTGGCGCAGACGCTATCGATCTCCTTCCAGCGCATCCAGTTCACCCCCGACCTCCTCCCCGCCGACCTGATCGGCACGCTGATCTACGACCAGCGGACGGGGGAGTTCATCCCCCGCACGGGGCCGGTCTTCACCAACCTGCTCTTGGCCGACGAGATCAACCGCGCGCCCGCCAAGGTGCAGTCGGCGCTCCTCGAAGCGATGGAAGAGCGCCAGGTGACCTTGGGCGACAAAAGTTATCCGCTGCAGGAGCCGTTCCTCGTCCTCGCCACCCAGAACCCCATCGAGCAGGAGGGGACCTACCCCTTGGCCGAGGCGCAGATCGACCGCTTCATGATGAAGCTCAAGGTGGGCTACCCCAGCCGGGCCGAGGAGAGCGAGATCCTCGACCGCATGCTGGTCGAGCGTAACGTCAGAGCGACCGCCGTCGTCGACGGCGAGCGGCTGCTCGGCCTGCGCTCGGTGGCCGACGCGGTCTACCTCGACAACAAGATCCGCGGCTACATTCTCGACCTCATCGCCGCGACCCGCGACCCCCGCGCCGCCGGCCTGCCGGACCTGGCGGACCTCATCGCCTTCGGCGCCTCCCCTCGCGCCACCCTCTTCCTCGCCCGCGCCGCCAAGGCCATGGCCCTCGTCCGCGGTCGCGGCTACGTGATCCCCGAGGACGTCAAAGAGGTGGCAGCGGACGTGCTGCGCCACCGGGTGATCCCCACCTACGAGGCGGAGGCCGAGGAGATCTCGTCCGACACGCTGATCGGCAGGCTCCTCGAGCGGATCGAAGTGCCCTAGCTTCCGGAGGCAACCCGTTGTTCGGTCTCTTCGCACGGCGCCAGGCGTCCCGCTCCGCGGGGACGGCGGCAAACGCCCCGGCGCGGCGCGCGGGCGCTCCGCGCCTGCCGGCGGAGCTCATGCGGCAGGTCCGCCGCATCGAGATCGCCACCAACCGCCTGGTCGACCAGGGCGTGGCCGGCGACTACCACTCGGTGTTCAAGGGGCGCGGCATGGAGTTCGCCGAGGTCCGTCCCTACCAGCCGGGCGACGACGTGCGGTTGATCGACTGGAACGTCACCGCGCGGATGGGCACGCCGTTCGTCAAGCAGTACGTCGAGGAGCGGGACCTGACGATCTTCCTGACCATCGACGTCTCGGGCAGCTTGAGCTTTGGCTCGCGCGCCATCTTGAAGCGCGAGATGGCAGCGGAGATCGCGGGCCTCCTGGCCTTCGCCGCCGTCCGCAACCATGATCGGGTGGGCGCGGCCCTGATCTCCGACCGGCTGGAGCTCTTCCTCGCTCCCCAGCGCCGGCGCACGCACGTGCTGCGGCTGGTGCGCGAGATCCTCGAGCGCCCCGCGCGCGGCCGGACCGATCTCGAAGGCGGGCTCTCGGCGGTGCTGGCGACCCTGAAGCGCCGCGCCGTGCTCTTCCTCATCTCCGATTTCGTGGGCGCCCCCTGCCCCGGCGCCCTCAAGGCCGCCGCGGCCCGTCACGACCTCATCGTGGTGGAGATCGTCGATCCGCGGGACGTCGACCTGCCGCGGGTGGGGCCGGTGGTGTTGCGGGACGCCGAGACCGGGAGCACGGCGCTCGTCGACGGCCGGCGCCTCGGCTCCTCGTACCGGCAGCGCAGCGAGCGCGAGCGCGGCGAGCTCCGCCGCCTCGTCCGCCGCCTGGGAGTGGACCACCTGGAGCTGCGCACCGACCGCCCCTACATCAACACGTTCCTCGCCTTCTTCGAGCAACGCCGCCGGAGGCTGGCGCGATGAGGAGATTCATTGCCTGTGTAGGGGAGGGGCTTGTCCCTTCCCGGGCGGGGGAAAGTCGCGGCGGCCCTCTCCCGGGCGGGGTCAAGCCCCGCCCCTACATTAGGTCCATGGCGGCCTTGGCTTTCCTGCTCGCCACGGCCACAGCCGCCCGAGCCGTACAGCCAGCAGCACAGGCGCCGCCGGCGATGCCGGCCCCGCGAGTCGACGTCGCCCTCGCTCCGGCGCGCGTGACGGTGGGCGACCCGGTCACCGCGGTCGTCACCCTCCGGCTGCCAACCACGAGGGGGGCGGAGCTGGCGGGAGAGCCGCGCTTCCCCGCCTGGGGCGCGAGCTGGGGCGAGGCCGAGATTCGCCGGCACGATCCGCCGCGGAAGGTCGCCGAGCAGGGCGGCGTCGCCACCTACGAGCAGCAGTTGGTGCTCATCCCCTGGAAGCCGGGGCGGATCGCCCTGCCGCCCGCCGTGGTGGCGATCCCCCTGCGGACCCGGACGGTCGCGGCGGCGACACCGGCGGCCCTCGCCTTCTCCGTCGCCTCCGTGCTGCCGCCGGCGGGCAGGGACGGCAAGGAACCGGAGCCCAAGCCCGAGGCTCCGCTGCGCCCGCTGCCGCTCGGCTCACGCTTCTGGTGGACGGCGGCGGCCCTCGCCGCCTGCTGTGCGGCCGCCGGGCTCCTTTTGTGGCGGCGATCGCGCCGGACGGCGGAGGCCGCCGCGGCGCCGTTGCTCCCACCGCTCGCCGAGCTGCTGGCGCGGCTCGACCGGCTGGCCGCGGAGGGGTCGGCGCTCCAGCTCCACGTGGGGTTGAGCCTGGCGCTCCGCGGCTATCTCGGGCGCGCGCTCGACTTCCCCGCCGCCGAGAGCACGACGAGCGAGATCAACCGTCGCCTTCTCGCCCGCCGGCTGCCGGCGCCGCTCGTCCGCCGCGCCATCGAGCTGCTGCGCGGCTGCGACCTCGTCAAGTTCGCGCGTCAGGAGGTGGGCGTGGAGCGCTCGCGCGAGCGGATCGGCGCGGCGCGCGAGATCGCCGGCGAGATCGAGCGCTGGGCCGCTCCCGCGCCGCTGGAAACGGCCGCGCCGCAGGCGCTGGAGCGCGCCGGATGACCGCTCTGCCCATCCCTCACCTCGCCGATCCCTGGAGGCTGCTGCTGCTGGCAGCGCTGCCCCTGCTGGCTTGGTGGCATCACCGGCGGGCCGGGCTGGGCGCCCTCACCTACAGCCGCCTGCCCGTGGCCGCTCCGTCGCAGCGGCGCTCGGCGGGCGCGGCCCGGCTCCATCTCCCCTTCTACGCCCGCCTCCTCGCCCTCGCCTGCCTCGTCGTCGCCCTCGCCCGGCCGCAGCTCGGCTACGCGTGGGAAGAAAGCCTGACAGAGGGAATCGACATCGTCATCGCCTTGGACATCTCCGGCAGCATGGCCGCCGAGGACTTCCAGCCCCAGAACCGCCTGGCGGTGGCGAAGGACGTGGTCAAGGAGTTCGTGGCGGCGCGCACCGGAGACCGCATCGGCGTCGTCGTCTTCTCCGGCGGCGCCATGGTGCGGGCGCCGCTCACCACCGACCATGCCATGCTCGATGCGCTGATCGACGCGGTCGAGATCAACAGCCTGCCGGACGGCACCGCCATCGGCATCGCCCTCGCCAACGGCGCCGCGCGGCTCAAGGACAGCGCCGCCAAGAGCAAGGTCATGCTGCTGGTCACCGACGGCGTCAACAACGCCGGCGAGATCGACCCCCTCTCCGGCGCCGCCCTCTGCAAAGGCCTGGGGATCAAGGTCTACACCATCGGCGTTGGCAATGCCGGCCGGGTGCCGGTCCCCTGGCCGATGGTCGACCCCGCGACCGGCCAGCGGGTCGTCCAGCGGGTGATGATGAACGTACCGGTCGACGAGGTGCTCTTGAAGCAGATCGCCGACAAGACCGGCGGACAGTTCTACAAGGCGACCGACCGCGAGAGCCTGCGCCGCATCTTCCAGTCGATCGACCGGCTGGAGAAGACGCCCCTCAGGGTCAAGCGCTACGTGCGCTACCGGGAGGCCTCCCCGCCCCTCGTCTGGGCCGGCCTCGGCCTCCTCCTCCTGCCGCTCGCTGCCGCCGGCCTGAAGGTGACGGCCGAGCCATGAGCTTCGCCGAGCCCCGCCTCCTCTGGCTCGCGCTCCTCGCCCCGGCGGCGGCGGCCGCCGCCGCGTTCCTGTGGCGGCAGCGGCTGGCGGCGGACGCCGCCTGGGCGGCGCGCGGCCTCTGGGACCGCCTCCTGGCGGCCTACCGGCCGCGGCGCATCGCCCTCTCCGTCGCCGCCCTGACCCTGGCGGTCCTGGGAACGGCGCTCGCCCTCGCCCGGCCGCGCTGGGGAGAGTCCAGCGAGAAGGTCGAGAGGCGGGGGGTCGACGTCGTCTTCGTCCTCGACTCCTCGCTCTCCATGGGCGCCTTCGACGTCACCCCCTCACGCCTCTACGTGGCGAAGACCCTGGTGCGGCGAATGGCCGAGGCCATGCCCGGCAATCGCCTGGCCCTGGTGCAGGCGGAGGGAGCGGGGGTGGCCCTGACCCCGCTCACCACCGACGGCGCCGTCATCGACCTGCTGCTCGACACCGTCGAGCCGGGGTCGCTGCCGACGCCGGGCACCGAGCTGGCGCCCGACCTCGACACCGCGCTCCAGCTCTTCGGCCAGGGCAACGAGAAGCACCGGGTCCTGGTCCTCCTGTCGGACGGCGAGGACCACGGCGGCGGCCTGGCGCGGGTCATCCAGCGGTGCAAGGACGAGGGGGTGGTGGTGCACGCCTTCGGCATCGGCACGCCGGACGGGGGGCCGGTGCCGGTGCCGGGAAGCCCGGGGGAGTTCAAGCACGACGAGGACGGCAAGGTGGTGATGAGCCAGCTCCACGAGGACGTGCTGGAGGACTTCACCCGCGCCACCGGCGGCCTCTACCAGCGGGCCCTCTCCGCCGCCGCCGACCCCGCTCCCGTGGTGGCGCGCATCGAGGCGATGCAGAAGCGGTCCATCGAGAGCGAGTCGATCAACACGCTGGAGGAACGCTTCCAGTGGCCGCTCGGCCTGGCGGCGGTCGCCCTCCTCTTCTATCTCGGCGTCGCCCCCTTCGCCCCCGCCGCCGCGGCGCCGGCTGCGGCGGAAGAATCGGCCCCGCGGCCGGCCAGGAAGCGGGCCGCGTGACCGCCCGGGCGCTGCCTCTCCTGGTGCTCTCCGGCTGGGCCGCCTGGGCGGGCCTGCCAGTACCGTCCCTCTCC
>DATNKQ010000634.1:0-10457 GCA_035603315.1 Thermoanaerobaculia bacterium | reverse complement strand
CGTCCGCCGTCCCCGGCCCGATGAGCGAGACGGTTCCGCTCCAACGGACGAGCTCCAGGTAATGCTGGTAGAGGGAATGGACGGTCTGTTCGTTCAGCGGCTCGGAAGAACAGGCCGCGAGGGCCTGGCGGAAAACTTCAGGGGAAAAGGCAGACAGGGGTCGGGACATGTTTCACGTGAACAGCGACTCTGGCGCCGAGCCGACCGTTTCACGTGAAACATCCACCCGGCCGCCACCTCGCCAGCGCCTACCGGGGGCGGACGGTGATCCGCTTGAAGTACCCTTCGCCGTCGCTCTCGGTCGCCACCCCGGGATCGTCGGCCAGGGTCATGTGGATCACCCTGCGGTCGGCAGGGTTCATCGGCTCCAGAGTCCGCGAGCGTCCCCGCCGCCGGACCTCCTCGGCGACCCTCTGCGCCAGGGTGCGGAGCTGCTCCTCGCGGATCTCGTGGAAGCTGTCGCAGTCGACCCGGCAGAGGACACCCTCCCCTACCTGGGATCGGATCACCCGCGGGAGCAGGTGCTCGATCGCCCTCAACAGCTCGCCCTCGTCGTCGAAGCAGCGCTCGGCGTCCCCGCCCGAGAGCTCGATCTCGAGCCGTTCCTCGCCCTGGTGGATGCGGGCCGCGAGGTCGAGGCCGGCAATGCCGAGAAGGAGGTCGAGCCCTTTTCGCGCCGCGTCTGCCGTGGGACCGGTCGCCGGGGGGAACCGCTCGGAGGTCGGCCGCGGCCGCTCGGGCAGCGTCACCAGCCCTTCCTCCTCGCCGGCCGCGAACCTGGCGCTTTCCACTTCGCGCGGCGGCGGCGCCGTGCGCGGCGGCCGCTCCCCACCCCGGTCGTGGCGTCGATGATCCCC
Source organism: Thermoanaerobaculia bacterium (assembly GCA_035603315.1). Classification (GTDB taxonomy): domain Bacteria; phylum Acidobacteriota; class Thermoanaerobaculia; order Multivoradales; family UBA5704; genus DATNKQ01. The sequence goes on along the minus strand of DATNKQ010000634.1, from coordinate 9,600 downwards.
TCGCCGGGAGCTGCGGTCACGGTCAGGCGGCCGGCCCTCCCGCCGCGCCGCGGTCGCCGGCGCCGGCCGCGCCAGAGGTGCTGAGCCGGCAGCCTCCGCGGGCATCGGCTCCGGAACGAGCGGCGCCGCGACTCTCGCCGCCGCTGCCTTCGGCTCGCGCCGGGGAGCGTCGGGGTCGACCTCGATCATCACCTTGCGGCGCGTCTTCAAGAAACCATGGCGCTTGTCGATCGCCCGGTAGGCGACGTAATCGGGGTCCAGGTTGAAGTAGTTGCCCGCCTGAACGAGGGCCTGAAGCAGGGTGTCGCCGGAGAAGAACCTTCGCTTGGGGTCGTTCATCGCTCGTGGGTGTCCGTCCTGTCGATGGGCCGCGCCGGCAGTGCGCTCATGCCGCCTGGCGCCGCTTGAGATGGTTGTAAACCCCCTGCTGGAGGATGGTCAAGACGTTGTTCGTCAGCCAGTAGAGCACGAGGCCGCTCGGCGAAGGCAGAAAGAGGATCAGCATGAAGAAGGGCATGAGCTGGAACATCCGCCGCTGGGCCGGGTCGCCGGTCATAGGGGTCATGCGCTGCTGCAGGAACTGGGTCACCGACATGATGATCGGGAGGACGTAGTAGGGGTCCTTGGCCGAGAGGTCGTGGATCCAGAAGATCCACGGGGCGTTGCGCAGCTCGACCGCCGCCGTCAGCAGCCGGTAGAAGGCGAAGAGGATCGGCAGCTGGAGGATCATGGGCAGGCAACCGCCGGCGGGGTTCACCCCCTCCGCTTTGTAGAGCCCCATGATCTCTTCGTTCATCTTGCGCTGAGCCTCGAGGTTCGGCCGCCCTTGCTTGTCCTTCGTCTTGCCGCGGTACTTGTCGCGGATCGACTGCATCCGGGGGTTGAGCTCCTGCATCTTGCGCATCGAGACGTAGCTCTTGTGGGTGAGCGGCAGGAGCAACACCTTGATGAGCACGGTCATCAGGATGATGGCCCAGCCATAGTTGCGGACCACGTGATTGAAGATCCAGTGGAGGCCGGCCAGGAGCGGGCGCGCGAGGATGCCGAAGGTGCCGAGGGAGACCGTCTTCTCGAGGCCGTACGGGAGGGCGGCCAAGCGGTCGTACTCTTTCGCTCCCCAGTAGGCGGTGACCGCCAGGCTGTCGGCTTCCGGCTCGAGAAGGAGATAGAACTCGCGGCTCAGGGCGTCCTGCTCCTTGCTGAGCTGGTCCTTCGGTGGGACGGGGAGGAACCGCGCTGTGCCGCCCTTCCCGGGCTCGACGAGGACCGGCTCGAGCACCGCCCGCGCTAGGCCGCTACGAGGGATGACCGCCGTCAGGTAGTAGTTGTCCTCTAGCCCCACCCACCGGACGGTCCGCCCGGAGAGCGTCTTGGGCTCCGCCTTCTTGGCGTTCAGGACTTCGGCGTCGCCGCCGACGTCGTAAACCGCCGAGCGCGCCTCGTAGCGGCTGTCGAGCTCGGCCGCCGTGGGATTCCGCACCCCAGGTCCCAGGACAAGTCCCCACCCTCGGCGCCCCGGCAGGGTCACCTCGGACTCCAGAAGGCCGTTCTTGTCGAACCGGAAGCGCTTCTCGGCCACCCCCTCCGGACCGCTGTAGCGGAAGGAGACCTCGGAAGGGTCCCGGCTGACGACGGCGAAAAGGACCCCGTTCAGGCGATTGGGCGCCAGATGGGCGCCGACCAGCCCATAGGGATAGGGAGCCGCCTCCCGCGCATGCACCAGCTCGAGATTGCGGCCGTCGGTCCCTTTGTGCTGCTTGAGCTCGAAGGAGACGAGCTGGGCGCCGCGGTTGGAGAACAGGGCGCGGGTCCGCTCGTTTTCGAGGACGATGCGCTCCTCGGTCACGGCGGCCATCGGTGGAGCCGAGGTCGAGGCGCCGGGTCCTGGCGCCTCGGCCGGCAGCTCCTCCGGCGACGTCGGGGTCGCGGCGGGCTGTGTCCCCTCGGTCTCCTCCGTCCCTTCCGCCGGACCCGGAGCCTGGATGGGCGCCTGCGCCGGCGCGGGCTTCGGCGGTTTCGCCGGAAAGAGGAACTGCCAGAGCAACATGATCGCCAGCGAAAGCAGCACGGCGAGGAACAGCCTGCGATTGTCCAAGGAGCTTCGATCCTTTCTCGTCTGTGGAGAGCGCGCCTAGGGTAGATCGACCCCGCCGGGATGAAACGGATGGCAGCGCAAGAGCCTTCCCGCCGCCCGCGTTCCGCCGCGGAGGAGACCATACTTCCGCAGCGCGAGGCTGGCGTACTCGGAGCAGGTGGGGGTGAACCGGCAGGACCTTGGCAGCAAGGGGGAGATCCGTCGCTTGTAGAGAGTGAGGAAGGCGATCGCCAGCCGGGTCAACAGGAGGGGTCGCGCCGCGGGATCAGGCCCGAGAACAGGCGCAGCAGCTCGGCGCGGAAATCCGCGAACGCCGCCTCCCCGGCTCCCGGTTTGAGGTGCACTACCAGATCCATCGCGGGGAGGTTGTTGCGCCCCTGCCAACGCCGGTAGACCTCTTTGATCCTGCGCTTCAGCCGTTGGCGTACGACCGCCTTGCCAACCTTGCGGCTGGCGGTGATCCCGATCCGGGGGTGCCCGAGCTGGTTCGGGACGAAATAGAGGATCGCCAGCGAGCCGTGGCGCCGCCGCCCCGTCCGGTAGCACTTGAGGAAGTCCGCCCGCCGCCGCAACCTTTCGCGGTCTCGTAGACGCTCGCCGCCAGATGCGGACGAGGTCGAGGCCTGCGCAAACGTCATCAGACGCTCAGGCGCTTGCGTCCCTTCCGGCGCCGCCGCGACAGCACCGCTCGCCCTTGGCGGGTGCGCATCCGCACCAGGAAGCCATGGGTCCGTTTGCGACGACGGTTGTTGGGTTGAAACGTCCGTTTCACTGTGGTCCGCCTTCTTCTCTAGAAGAGGTGAGGGGTCGCGGTCGAGCGCCTGCTCCCCGGATACCCGAACGAAACTGGAAACTTAGCCCAATCCGACCCGGGCCGTCAAGAAACGGGCGATTTGGGGGCGTGTCACAATTTGGCGGAGAGGGTGGGATTCGAACCCACGGACCGGTTGCCCGGTCAACGGTTTTCGAGACCGTCCCATTCAACCACTCTGGCACCTCTCCAAGGGGACATCGGAGCTTGGCGGAGAGGGTGGGATTCGAACCCACGGTAGAGTTTCCCCTACACACGCTTTCCAAGCGTGCTCCTTAAGCCACTCGGACACCTCTCCTGGGATGAAAAGAACTCTTGGGACCCCGCCTCACGGCGAGGGAACGCCTTGCCTCAAGCCGGCGAAGAAGCCGCGGAGCAGATCCGCGCACTCGCCTTCGAGGACGCCGCCCGTGACCTCCAGGCGGTGGTTGAGCCGCGGATCCTGTGCCAGGTTGCCCAGGGTGCCGCAGTAGCCCGCCTTGGGATCCGCAGCGCCGAAGACCAACCGGTCGACCCGCGACGCGACCAGCGCTCCGGCGCACATCGGGCACGGCTCCAGGGTGACGTAGAGCGTGCAGCCATTGAGCCGCCACCCCGGGATTCGCGCCGTCGCCTGACGAATCGCCAGGATCTCCGCGTGGGCCAGCGGGTCGCCGTCCACCTCCCGGCGGTTGTGCCCCCGGCCGATCACCTCGCCGCCTTGGACGACGACGGCGCCGATTGGCACCTCCCCGATCGCCGCCGCCGCCCGGGCTTCGGCCAGGGCTTCCTCCATCCACGCCCTGTCCTCGGTCCTCTCCACGGCGAACCTCGCGCCGGCGCTGCCGTGCGCGCAAGGGCGCTATCTTAGTGGAAGGGTGGGCCGCCGTAAACCGGCGTATCGGCGGACGCCGCCTTTACATCCCCGACCCCAGGACTTACCATGCCCTTCTGGCAGTGGCCCACGAAGGGTTCGGGTCCTGTGCATCGACCGCTACCGAACCTCGTCAGGCCCGGAAGGGAGCAGCGATAAGGTATGCCGGCCGAGTGCCGCAGATCCACCGGAACCCTTCGTCGGCCACTGCCCTCCCCGCCATGACCTACCAGGTCCTCGCCCGCAAGTGGCGCCCGCAGAACTTCTCGAGCGTGGTCGGCCAGGGGCCGATCGTGACCGCTCTGCGCAATGCCCTGAAGGAGGGCCGGATCGCCCAGGCTTACCTCTTCTCCGGCATCCGCGGCGTCGGCAAGACGACCGCGGCGCGGGTGCTCGCCAAGGCCCTCAACTGCGAGAAGGGGCCGGCCGCCGACCCCTGCAACGAGTGCGTGGCCTGCCTGGAGATCACCCGCGGCTCCGATCTGGACGTCATCGAGGTGGACGCCGCCACCTACTCCAAGGTCGAGCAGGTGCGCGAGCTGACCGAGAGCCTCAAGTACGGGCCGGCGCGCGACCGCTACAAGGTGGTGGTCCTGGACGAGATCCATCGCCTGTCGCGGCAGGCCTTCGACGCGCTGCTGAAGATCGTCGAGGAGCCGCCGCCGCACCTGGTCTTCATCTTCGCCACCACCGAGATCGAGGCGGTGCCGGCAACCATCCTCTCGCGCTGCCAGGAGTTCCACTTCCGGCGCGTGCCGTCACTGGAGGTCGCGGCCCTGCTGCGCGAGATCTGCGGCGCCGAGGGGATCGCCGCGAGCGACACCGCCCTGCGGCTCATCGCCCGCGCCGGTGAAGGGAGCGTCCGTGACGCGGTAGCTCTCTTGGACCAGCTGGCGACCTTCGGCTCGGGGACGATCGCCGACGAAGACGCCGTCCGCTTGCTGGGCGGCCTCGACACCGCCCTCTTCGCCGAGCTCTTCGCCGCCATCCTGGCCGGCGACGGCTCCGGCGTGACGGCGGTCGTCCGGCGGATCGAGGACGAGGGGTGGGACCCCCGCCACGTCTTCGGCCAGTTCCTCGCCTTCTGCCGCGACGCCCTCCACCTAGCGATGGGCGGCGAGCCCGCCGCGACCGACCTGCCGGCCGAGGAGGCCGCCACCCTGGCCGCCGCCGCCCGCGCCGCCGGCTACGAGAACCTCCTGCGCCTCCTGCAGCAGCTCCTGGCGAGCGAAGCGAGCATCCGCCGCAGCGAGGCCGGGGCTCTGGCGGTCGAGATCGCCTGGCTGCGGGCGGCCGAGCTCCCCAAGCTGACGCGGGTCGAGGAGCTCCTCGCCGGTTCCCGTTCCCTTCCTGCTCCTCAGGCGCCAGCGACTGCGGCGGCGAGCCGGCCGGCGCCACGCTCCGCCCCGCCGCCGGTCGCCGCGGAGGCAGCCACTCCCCGGAAGTCAGCCGGGCCGGTCGAGAGGAGTCCCGATCCTCCACCGCCCCCGCGCGACCGAGCCGCCGCCAGCGACGACGACCGCCTGCACGCCTTTCTCGAGGAGGTGAGCAAGCGCAAGCAGCCGCTCGCCGCCCATCTGGAGGAAGCCGAAGACCTGCTCTACGCGGACGGACGGCTGTTGATCGTCTCGCCGCCGGGAGACTCCTGGCTGAGCGACGCCTTGGCGCGCGGCAACAATCGGCAGGTGCTCGAGCAGGCCCTGGCCGCTGTCTGGGACGCAGGGGTGCGTTGGGAGCTGGTCGAGGGGTCGGGCCGGAAGCAGCCGGCGGACGGGATCGCCAGCGTCAAGCTGGAGCTGGTGGAAGAGAACCCCACGGTGCAGACCGTGCTGGACATCTTCGGGGGCCGCGTGGAAAAGATCGAAGAACTTCGCCTCAGAGAGGATTAGCCGATATGAGCAGCATGCGCCAGTTGATGAAGCAGGCCCAGGAGATGCAGGAAAAGCTCCAACGCGAGCTCGCCGAGACCGTGGTCGAGGCGAGCGTGGGCGGCGGCATGGTCACCGTCAAAATGAGCGGCCACTACCAGCTGGTTGCGGTCAAGATCGACCCCGAGGTGATGGATCGCGAAGACCCCTCGATGCTCGAAGACCTCGTCGTCGCCGCGGTCAACGAGGCCGTGCGGAAGATCGGTGAGACGATGCAGGGCCGGATGGGGGCGATGGCGGCGAGCCTCCCGGGCCTGTTCTGACCTCCAGCGGTTTCCCGTCGATGCCCGATCCTCTCGCCCGGCTCGTCGGCGAGCTCGCCCGTCTGCCGGGCATCGGTCCCAAGACGGCGACCCGCCTCGCCCACTACCTCCTGAAAGTGCGCGCCGACGAGGCCCGGGCGCTGGCCGAGGCCATCGTCGAGGTAAAAGAGAAGCTCTTTCACTGCTCGGTCTGCAACTCCATCACCGCCGTCGATCCCTGCCGGTTCTGCGCCGACGACCAGCGCGACCGCCGACGCATCTGCGTCGTCGAGGAGCCCTTCAACATCGAGCCGCTGGAACGGACCGGCGAGTTTCCGGGGCTCTACCACGTGCTCCTAGGAGCGCTGTCGCCCCACCGCGGCATCGGACCCGACCGCCTCGCCATCCCCGGTCTCCTGGCCCGGCTCGAAGGGGTCGAGGAGGTCGTCCTCGCCACCAACCCCAACGTCGAGGGGGAGGCGACGGCGCTCTACCTGGCGCGCCTGCTCAAATCCCGCGGGGTCAGGGTGACTCGGCTGGCCTTCGGCATGCCGGTGGGCGGCGACATCGAGTACACCGACGAGGTGACGCTCGGCCGCTCGCTGGCGGGGCGGCGGGAGATGTGAGCGGGCGGCCGAGCCCGAGCTTTCCCGCGCTGGAGCGGGGGGACCTGCCGCCGGCGATGGCCGTCCCGCCGCCGGGGCCGCGGTCGCGGCAGCTGTCGCGGCGCCTCGCCGAGCTGGAGGCGCCTGGCGTCAACACCCTGTCGGCCTCCCAGGAGCCGACGATCCTCTGGCAGGAGGCGCTCGGCGCCAACGTCCTCGACGTCGACGGCAACCGCTACGTCGACCTCACCTCGGGGTTCGGTGTGGCGGCCGTCGGGCATCGCCACCCGCGGGTGGTGGCGGCGATCCGCGAGCAGAGCGGCCGGCTCCTGCACGGCCTGGGAGACGTCCATGGCCACCCCGGGCGGATCGCCCTTGCCGCCCGGCTAATCGACTTGGCGCCCCTCCCTGAGGCGGCCGAGACACAGGCCTTCTTCGCGGTCTCCGGGGCGGAAGCGGTCGAGATCGCCTTGAAGACCGCCTTCGCGGCGACCGGTAGGCCGGAGATCCTCGCCTTCGAGCCGGCCTACCACGGCCTCACCCTGGGCGCCCTTGCCGCCACCTCCCGGCCGGAGTTCCGGGCGCCCTTCGCCCGCCACCTCCACTCCCACGTCCGCCGCCTGCCCTTCGGCTGCCCGCTGCCGGAGATCGAGCGTGAGCTCGGCGGCGAGCGCGGCTGCCCCTTCGCCTGCGTCCTCGTCGAGCCGGTGGTGGGCCGGGAAGGCGTGCTGCTGCCTCCTCCGGGATGGCTCGCCGGCATCGCCGGGCTCTGCCGCCCGCGGGGGGTCCTCCTCGCCGCCGACGAGGTCTTCACCGGCTTCGGACGCACGGGCCGCACCTTCGCCGTCGAGGCCGAGGGGGTGCGGCCCGATCTCCTCTGCTGCGGCAAAGCGCTGGGCGGCGGCCTTCCCCTCGCCGCCGTGCTGGCGAGCCGCTCCACCTTTCGCTGCTGGGAGACGGCCGGGGAGGCGCTCCATACCTCCACCTTCGTCGCCAACCCGCTCGCCTGCGCCGCCGCGCTGGCGGTGCTCGACGTGCTGGCGGAGGAGGACTTGGCGGCGCGGGCGGCGGCGCTCGGCGCCGGCCTGGGCGGGCGCCTCGCGGCCTGGCCGGAGCGCCATCCGGCGGTCGCCGCGGTGCGCGGGCGCGGGCTCCTCTGGGGGATCGAGCTCGCCAGCCGGGCGGCGGCTGGGCGATGGATCGCGGCGGCGCGCCGGCGCGGCGTCCTCCTCCTGGCCGGCGGGCCGGAGGGCCGGGTCGCCCAGATCGTTCCTCCCCTGACCATCGCCCGCGACCAGCTGGCGACGGCGCTCGACCTCCTGGAGGAGGCGCTCGGCGAGGCCGCCTAAGACGGCGGAGACCGCGAGCCGACAATGCCATCCTTCGAGAGCCTCTTCCTCGCCGGCCTCCTCGTGGCAATCGGGCTGTCGGCGCTGGCCCTCTTCGCCGGCCTGCGCCGCGGCCGCTCCGGGCCGGCCGCCGAGGCGCTGGGCCAGGGCCGCTTCGCCGCCGCCCTGGCTGCCGTCCCGGCGGGCCGGCCGACCGACCGCGAAGAGCTCTACGCCGCGGCCGTCGCCGCCCGGCACCTGCTCGATCTCGACCGCGCGGGCGAGCTCTTGGGGCGCATTTTGGCAACCGACCCCGGGGACGGCGAGGCGCTGCTCGAAGGCGGCCTCGTCGCCGCCTACCGAGGCGACTTCGAAGAGGCCGCGCGGGGTCTCGCGGCGGCGCTCTCGAAGCGCTCCGACCTCGCCGAGTCGATCACTCTCCACCAGGCCTGGCTGGCGCTCCGGCGAGGCGACCGCGCGGCGGCGCGGCGCCTTTTCGACGAGGTCGAAGTGCCGCTCGAGACCAAGCTGCGCTCCGATCTCGGGGAAGGAGAGCCGCTCTTCTCCGAGTGGTTCCTCCACGCCGCCATCCTGTGGTCAACCTTCGGCGACCGCGAGCGCGCGGAGTGGGCCGCCGCCGCCGCCCGCCAAGCGGCGCCCGAGAGCCGCCTCTGGGAGCGCGCCGGGGTCACTCCATCCTCCGCTACAATAGAGCTACCTTGAGCACGCCAGCTCTCCTGCGCCGGTGGGAGCTCTTCGCCCACTTCACCGACCAGCAGCTCGATCTGCTGGCTCCCTGCGTCTCGCGCCAGCGCCTGGCGGCCGGCGCGACGATCCTCAAGGAGGGCGAGCCGACGCTCGACGCGTATCTCATCGAGAGCGGAGAGGTGCGCATCCAGCGGCAGACGCCCTATGGCAGCTTCAGCCTGGCGACCCTGGAGCCCGGCGACCTCTTCGGCGAGACCAGCTTCGTCGATAAGAGCGCCCGCTCGGGGGACGCGGTGGCCGTCGCCGGCACCGAGCTCCTCACTTTGAGCCCGACCGCTCTCGCGGCCGCTATGGACAGCGACCCGCGCCTCACCATGGCCCTCCATTGGACCTTCTGGAAAAGCCTGTCGAAGAAGCTCCGCCAGACCAACGAAAAGCTCACCCAGTTCTTCTCCGAGACCGGCAAGCCGGCCACCACCCAGACCGCCGCCGCCCTCGAGTCCTCCGGCGAGTTCCGCATCGACCTCGCCTCGAAGCGCAAGCTCTTCCAGGAGCAGAAGCTGTCGAACCTGGAGATCAACTTCCTCACTTCGCTGTCGAAGGAGCGGAAGTTCCCGCAGAACAAGATCATCTTCCGCGAGGGGGAGATCGGCGACGAGATGTTCGTCGTCCTCGAGGGGCGGGTGATGATCAGCAAGTACATCCCAGGGGCGGGAGAAGAGGCGCTGGCCTTCCTCGAACGCGGCGATTACTTCGGCGAGATGGCGCTGATCGACAATCAGCCGCGCTCCGCGGACGCCAAGGCGCACGAGGGGGGAGCGGTCGTGCTGTCGATCCCGCGCGAGGTCCTGAACGGCATCCTGGACATCCACAAGGTCTCGTCGCTGCGGCTGCTGAAGATCCTGTGCAACCTGGTCGCCACCCGGCTGCGCGAGCTCGACGACAAGATCATCGGCTGGTTCATCTTGGCCGGCGGCTCGGGCCCTTCCGGCGGCGGCCCGGCGGAGCGGGAGAGTTGAGCCCGCCGGCG
>DATNKQ010000084.1:0-3944 GCA_035603315.1 Thermoanaerobaculia bacterium | reverse complement strand
TCGCTGGGGGTGGGTGCGGACGTGCTGGTGGGGCTCTGCGCCGAGCGCTCGCCGGAGATGCTGGTCGGGGTGCTCGCGGTGCTGCGGGCGGGCGGCGCCTACGTGCCGCTCGATCCCTCCTACCCGCGCGAGCGGCTGGCGATGATCCTCGAGGACGCGCGGCCGGGGGTGCTGCTGACCCAGGAGCGCCTGCTGCCGGAGCTGCCGGGGTCGGTCGCCCTGACGGTCTGCCTGGACGATCCGTCGCTCGCGGGAGAGGTGGAGGCCGCGCCGGCGGCGGTGGCGGCGGAGAGCCTGGCCTACGTGCTCTTCACCTCGGGCTCGACCGGGCGGCCGAAGGGGGTGCAGATCTCGCGCGGCGCGCTGCTGAACTTCCTGCGCTCGGTGGAGCGGGAGCCGGGGCTGGCGGCGGGCGACGTCCTCCTGGCGGTCACCACCCTCGCCTTCGACATCGCGGCCCTGGAGCTGCTGCTGCCGCTCCTGGTGGGGGCGCGGATCGCGCTCGCCAGCCGCGAGGAGGCGGCGGACGCGGCGCGGCTCAGGGGCCTCCTGGCGAGCTCGGGGGCTACCGCGATGCAGGCGACGCCGGCGACCTGGCGGATGCTGCTCGACGCCGGCTGGCAGGGGAACCGCGGGTTGCGGGCGCTGTGCGGCGGCGAGGCGCTGCCGACGGAGTTGGCAGCGCGGCTGCTGCCGCGGGTGGGATCGTTGTGGAACCTCTACGGTCCGACGGAGACGACGGTGTGGTCGGCGGTGGGCGAGGTGAAGGCGGCGGCGGGGGAGCCGTTGTCGGCCATCGCCATCGGCCGTCCGCTGGCCAACACGACGCTCTACCTGGTCGACCGCTATCTGCAATCGGCGCCGGTGGGTGTCCCCGGGGAGCTCTGCATCGGCGGCGCGGGGCTGGCGCGCGGCTATCTCGGCCGGCCGGACTTGACGGCGGAGCGCTTCCTCCCGGATCCGTTTGCATCAGCCGGCGCCACGGGCGGCGCGCGCCTCTATCGCACGGGCGACCTGGCGCGGCGGCGGGCCGACGGCGGGATCGACTTCCTCGGCCGCATCGACAACCAGGTCAAGGTGCGCGGCTTCCGCATCGAGCTGGGGGAGATCGAGGCAGCCCTGGCGCGGCACCCGGCGGTGCGGCAGGCGGTCGTGGTGGTGGCCGAGGGGACAGCGGCCGGCGGCGCGGCGCTGGCGGAAAAAAATCTCCAGGCCTACCTGGTGGGCGAGCCGGCCGTCGACCCGGTGGAGCTGCGCACGTTCCTGGGCCGGCAGCTCCCTGGATACATGATCCCCACCGGATTCGTCTTCCTGCAGGCGCTGCCGCTCACCCCCAACGGCAAGGTGGACCGCCGGGCCCTCGCCCGCCTCGGCCTGGCGCCGGACCGTGCGGCCAAGACCCCCTTCGTCGCTCCGCGCACCGCCACCGAGAAGCGGGTGGCGGAGATCTGGGCCGGCCTCCTGGGAGTCGAGCGGGTGAGCGTGAACGACGACTTCTTCGCCCTCGGCGGTCACTCGCTGATGGGCACCCGCCTGGTGTCCCGGCTCCGCGACGCCTTCGAGGTCGAGGTGCCGTTGCGCGGGCTGTTCGAGGCTCCCACCGTGGCGCTCCTCGCCTTCCGCATCGAGGCGGCGAGCTGGGGCGAGCGCAGCCCGCAGCCGCCGCCCTTCCAGGCCGTCCCCTGGCAGCAGGCGCCGCCGCTCTCCTTCGCGCAGGAGCGCCTCTGGTTCCTGGCCGAGCTCGATCCCGGCAGCGCCGCCTACAACATCTCGGCAGCCTTCCGCCTCGCCGGGGCGCTCGATCTGACGGCGCTGGCGCTCGCCTTCCAGGAGATCGTCCGGCGGCACGAGGTGCTGCGGACGACCTTCGGGAGCGCCGACGGCCGGCCGGTGCAGGTCATCGACCCGCGGGCGACGGTGTCGTTGCCCCTCCTCGACCTCTCGGGCATGCTCGAGGCCGGTCGGACGGCCGAGGTGGAGCGGCTGGCGGCCGCGGAGACGCTGCGCCCCTTCGACCTGCTCCGCGGGCCGCTCTTGCGGGTCCTCCTGCTGCGCCTCTCGGCGCGCGAGCACGCCGGCCTCTTCGTCCTCCATCACATCGTCAGCGACGCCTGGTCGCTGGGCATCCTCGTCGAGGAGGTCGCCGCCCTCTACGGCGCCTTCGTCGTCGGCCGGCCCTCGCCGCTGCCCGAGCTGCCGATCCAGTACATCGAGTATGCAGTGCGGCAGCGCGAGTGGCTGGCGGGCGAGGTCCTGGAGGCCCAGATCGCGTACTGGAAGAAGGAGCTGGCCGGCGTGCCGGAGGTGCTCGAGCTGCCGGCGGACCGGCCGCGGCCTCCCCTGCGCACCGGGCGCGGCGCCAGCCAGCCCGTCTCCCTACCCGGGACTCTCCTGGGCGAGCTCGGCGCCTTCGGCCAGCGGCGCGGAGCGACTCTCTTCATGGCCCTCCTGGCCGGCTTCCAGGCGCTGCTCCATCGCTACACGGATCAGTGGGACATCGTCGTCGGCTCGCCGATCGCCAACCGCACGCGCACCGAGGTGGAAGGGCTAATCGGCCTCTTCGTCAACACCCTGGCTCTGCGCGGCCGCGTGTCGGACGCAGCCACCGCCCAGGAGCTGCTCGCGGGCGTGCGGACGACGGCGCTGTCGGCCTACGCCCATCAGGACCTGCCGTTCGAGAAGCTGATCGAAGAGCTGCGGGTGGAGCGGAGCCTCCGCTACAGCCCGCTCTTCCAGGTCGTCTTCGTCCTCCAGAACGCCCCCCTGGAGCCGCTCGACCTCCCGGGGCTGATCCTTTCGCCCCTCGACCTGCCCGTCACCCAGGCGAAGTTCGACCTCACCCTGACGCTCGCCGAGACCGCCGCCGCGCTCGCCGGGTCGATCGAATACAGCACCGACCTTTTCGAGGCCGCCACCGTGCGGCGGCTGATCGGTCACCTGCAGGTCCTCCTTGAAGGGATGGCCGCCGACGGCGAGCGGCGGGTCGCGGAGCTGCCGCTCCTGACCGCCGGCGAGCGCCATCAGCTGGTGGCGGGCTGGAGCGAGGGTCCCGCCGAGGCGCTCTTCTGTCTCCACCAGCGCTTCGCCGCCCAGGCGGCGGCGAGGCCGGGGGCGGTCGCCGTCCGCTGCGGGGAGGAGAGCCTGACCTACGGCGAGCTCGACCGCCGGGCCAACCGTCTCGCCCGCTTCCTCGCCGGCGCCGGCGTCCTGCCCGGCGAGCTCGTGGGGCTCTGCCTCGACCGCTCGCTCGAGATGGTGGTGGCGATCCTCGCCGTGCTCAAGGCCGGCGGCGCCTACCTGCCGCTCGACCCCACCTACCCGCCCGAGCGGCTGGCGTTCTCGCTGGCAGACAGCCGGGTCCGGGTGCTGGTCACCGAGGAGCGGCTGGAGGGGTTGGCGGGACAGGGGCCGATTCACGTAGTCCGCGTCGACGCCGACCGCAAGCTCATCGCGCGCGAGAGCGGGGAGAGCCTCTCCCTAGCCGTTGCGCCGGAGATGCCGGCCTATGTGATCTATACCTCCGGCTCGACGGGCCGCCCTAAGGGCGTGGAGGTGAGCCACGCCAGCGTGGCGCGGCTCTTCACGGCCACCGAGCCCTGGTTCGGCTTCGGCGCCGACGAGGTCTGGACGCTGTTCCATTCCTACGCCTTCGACTTCTCGGTCTGGGAGCTGTGGGGAGCGCTGCTCTACGGCGGCAGGCTGGTCGTCGTCCCTTACCTCGTGAGCCGGTCGCCGGAGGCGTTCTACGGGCTGCTGGACCGCGAGCGGGTGACGGTGCTCAATCAGACGCCGTCGGCCTTCCGGCAGCTAGTGTGGGCCGAGGGCGAGGCACTCGCCGGCGCGCTGCCTGACCTGGCGCTGCGCTGGGTCGTCTTCGGCGGCGAGGCGCTGGAGCTGCAGAGCCTGGCGCCCTGGTTCGCGCGGCGGGCGGGGACCTCCGGCCC
>DATNKQ010000082.1:0-12025 GCA_035603315.1 Thermoanaerobaculia bacterium | reverse complement strand
CGCCGCGGATCGAGGACCCTGACGCCTTCTCCTTCCCCTCGGGGCACACCGCCGCCGCCTTCGGCGTCGCCGCCGCCCTGGCCGGCGAAGCGCACGGCCTGGCGCTGCTCACCCTGACGCTCGCCGGGGCGATCGGCCTCTCGCGGGTACCTGGGCGCCCACTACCCTTTGGACGTCGCCGCCGGCGCCCTCCTGGGAACGCTCGCCGGCCTCGCGGCGCGGCTCCTCCTGGCGGCTTGGACGACCAGCTTCTTCCTCTCCCGGCTCGGGTAGTTGTTCCATCAGGCCTCTGAATCGTGAGAGCCCCGCTCGTCACCGCGGTCGAGATGGGCTACGGGCACCTGCGCGCCGCCCACTCGCTCGCCGCCGCCTTCGGCACCGAGGTCCTCCTGGCCGACCGTCCGCCGCTCGCGCGCCTCGACGAGCAGCGGCTCTGGCGGGCCTCCCGCCGCTTCTACGAGATCGCCTCGCGGAGCTCCCAGGTGCCGTACGCCGGGGCGCCGCTGCGCTCGCTCCTGGACGCCGTCACCTCGATCCCGCCGCTCTATCCCTACCGCGATCTCTCCGCCCCCACGCTTCAGGTGCGGTCGCTCGCCCGCCTCGCCCGTCGAGGCCTCGGGCAGGGCCTGGTCGAGCACATGCGGCGGACCGGCGCGCCGCTCCTCACCACCTTCTTCGCCCCCGCCATCCTCGCCGACCACCACGGCGGCGAGAGGATCTACTGCCTGGTGACCGACGTCGACGTCAGCCGCGCCTGGGCGCCGCTCGAGCCCGCGCGCACGGGCATCCGCTACCTCACCCCCAGCCGGCGGGCGCTCAAACGCCTGGTCTCGTATGGGGTGCCGCGCGAGCGCATCGAGTTCACCGGCTTCCCGCTGCCCCACGAGCTGGTGGGCGGCACCGACCTCGTGGTCCTCAAGCGCAACCTGGCCGCCCGGCTCGTCCGCCTCGACCGCAAGGGGTTCTTCCGCGCCCAGGCGAGGAACGAGATCCACCAGTTCCTGGGGCCGCTGCCGGCCTCCGAGAAGGGTCGGCCGCCCCTCGCCGTCTTCGCCGTCGGCGGCGCCGGCGCCCAGGCCGACCTCGCGCGGCGCCTGCTGCCGAGCCTGAAGCCGCTGCTGCTGGAAGGGCGGCTGCGGCTCTGCCTCGTCGCCGGCGTGCGCCGGCAGGTGGCAACCCGCTTCCGCGTCTGGCTCGCCGAAGCGGGGATCGAGGAGATGCCGGGCGGGCCGGTCGAGATCCTCTTCGAGCCCGACCTCGAACGGTACTTCGCCCGCTTCAACGAGCTCCTCGCCGCTACCGATCTCTTATGGACGAAGCCGAGCGAGATGGTCTTCTACGGCGCCCTGGGGCTGCCCCTCGTGCTGTCGCGGCCGGTGGGCGTGCAGGAGGTCTACAACCGCCGCTGGGCGATCGAGAACGGCGTCGGCCTCAAGCAGCGCGACCCCCGCCACGCCGGCTTCTGGATCCGCGAATGGCTCTCCGAGGGAACCCTCGCCGCCGCCGCCTGGTTCGGCTTCCTACGGCTTCCCAAGTTCGGGCTCTATCAGATCGTCGAGACGCTGGAAAAAGGATAGGCGCCGCGGCCGTTGGTCAGGAAATCGGGCCGATGGTCAGGATTTTGGGCCGATGGCGAGGAATTCGGCCCGATGGCCGGGCCATTGGCACGATGGCCAGGCCCGGCGCAGTACGGACTGCTACCCCTTCCAAGAACCGAGAGCCGTCGGGTGCGTCGGCTGGTAGAGGCCGATCTCGCCGCCGCTGGGCAACCGGAGGGTGGTCTTGAATCCCCACGGCGCGTCGGTGATCTCCGTGCACTGCACGTTCTTCGCGGCCAGCGACTCGACGGTCGTCCCGCCGCTCGCAGTCTTCGCCGTCGGCGGCGCCGGCGCCCAGGCCGACCTCGCGCGGCGCCTGCTGCCGAGCCTAAAGCCGCTATTGATGGAAGGAAGGCTGCGGCTCTGCCTCGTAGCCGGCGTGCGCAAGGAGGTAGCGGTACGCTTTCGCGCTTGGCTAGTGGAGGCGGGGCTCGAAGAAACGCCCGGAGGACCGGTCGAGATCCTCTTCGAGCCCGTCCTAGAAAGGTATTTCGAGCGCTTCAACGAGCTCCTCGCCGGCACCGATCTCCTGTGGACCAAGCCCAGCGAGATGGTCTTCTATGGTGCGTTAGGGGTTGCCGCTCGTGCTGTCGCGGCCGGTCGGAGTCCAGGAGGTCTACAACCGCCGCTGGGCGGTCGAGAACGGCGCCGGCATCGGTGCCTGGCATCTACGGAAGTCTGGCGGTCGACCTACAGCCTTAGTTAGCGCACCTTGGTGGACGTGCGATCCGCCTCCGGATCTTGGCTGTACGGAAGGACGCGCACGCCGTTGATCATGGCGCGGGATCGTATCTTCGGAGGGACAGGCGGCGGGCGCGGGAGCGCTCGCCCGCCCGCTATCCCCCTGCTCTTCAGCAGCTCGCTTCAGAACCCGGTCAAGGTTTCGACCGTGATCTCCATGCCGATGAAGTTCGGCGTCCATTGCGTCAGGTTGAAGCAGGCGTTTTCCGTCGCCCCACGGTAGATGTACTTGACCCCGTTGAGGTCGACGATGGCTCCGCCCGTCGTCCAGCTGTTCTGGGTGTGCGTGTCGTAGGTGAAGATGGAGGTGCCGCTGTTAGGAGGCAACGCCGTCACCACCGAGGTGGCGCCCCAACTGCTCGTGTCACGATTGCAGCCGACCTCGGGGGTGACGCTGTCCAGCGGGTCCTCACCGACGGCGTACCACTTGTGATCCGTCGGGTTGTAGTAAAGCGACGACAGTCCGAAGATCGGCGAGAACTGAGCTGAATAATCCTGCGGCACGAAATCGATGATCCCCGTGCCCTGGTTCGCCATGTGCCACTGACCGTCGGTGGCGAGGATGTAGACGGCGGAGTTGTACCACCGCGGCCGCTTGATCGAGAGCGGCGTCACGTCGACGATCTGGATGGGCGCCCAGCCGCCAGGGAAGCCTGGCACCGTGCCGAAATTGACGTAGCCCCACATCGTCGCCGTGCCCACCGAAGTGGTGAGCTGCGCAAAGGGCTTCTGGCCGGGGGTGTTCCAGCTCGCCAGGACCGGCTCGAGGAACCCGTAACTGGTCCCGTTGACCACCGACAGATGCAGGATGGGCTGCCAACGATAGGCGTAGTACCGATCGCTGGGGTCGAAGACGCTCCCCATGTAGAGCTCATCGAAGCTGCCGCTGTTCCAGTCGCCGGCGCCGACCACGTGGGCCCGGGTGGTGAAGAAGTAGAACCTGCCGTTGCCGCCGATCGACGGCCTGCCGGCATAGGCCACCGTCTTGTGGGCCCCCTCGTCGCCCGGCGGATCGCTCGCCGTGAAGCAGGGGCCGACGTAGCCGATGCGGGTGAAGTGGCCGGTCATGCCCGCCTGAGTGTAGGGCGCCCGATAGACGATCTCGTATTCGGGGATGTAGGTGCCGTCCGATTTCAGGCAGGCGCCCGAGGCCGGGTACTGGCTCGAGCAGTTCATCTCATGCGACGTGCTGGGCCAGTAAGCGGCATGGGAGAAGAGGTAGACGTACCCGCCCTGCACGTAGGCCTGCGGCCACCCGTGGAGGCCGCGAAGGAGCGGCGGCAGGGTCGCCTGGTCGTTGGCGCACTCGAAGGCAGGGCTGACAACCGGAGTCTCCAAGGCGCGAAAGTTGTTGCCGTCGTTTTCGGCGAGCAGCGGCTGTGCCAAAGAGCACAGCGCGAAGGCCATGATCACCGCGTGGCTCGCGAAACCGAGCCGCAGAGCCCTTGTCATAGGCGTGAGGCACAACCGACGTCTCGTCATTGTCCAACTCCTCGTTTGGTATAATCCGGGCGTGAGCACCTCGGATGTCCCCACCCTACGCAGCCGTGCGAAGGCCTTCCATGAGCGCTCCATGAGCGGGCGGTTAGACGCGCATGAGGAGACCTCACGCTCCCCTGCGCGGGCGACCTCTCTCCGCTTCGGGGACTTCGAGCTCCGGCTGGACAGCGGCGAGCTGCTGCGCTCGGGGGCCGCCGTCAAGCTGCAGCCCCGGCCGGCGAAGGTCCTCGAGATCCTCGCCCGCAATGCCGGGAACGTGGTGTCGCGCGAGGAGATCCGGCGCGCGGCCTGGGGTGAGAACACCTACGTCGACTTCGACCTGGCCCTGAACTTCTCCATCCTCCAGCTGCGCCGCACACTGGGCGACCTCGCGGCGCGGCCGCGCTTCGTCGCCACCATCCCCCGCCGCGGCTATCGCTTCCTGGCCCCCGTCGAGGTCGTGCGCGCCGAGCCGACGGCAGCCCCGACGGAGCCGGAGACCGCGGAACCGGGGGGCCGATCGCGCCGATCGCGCCGATCGCGCCGATCGCCCCGCCTTCTCGCCATCTCCGGCGCCCTCGCTCTCCTCCTGGTCCCCTTCGGCCTGGCAATTCGCCTGCGCCAGCCGCCGGCGGCGGCCGCGAGCACCGCTCCGGCGCGCGTCTCGCCCGCCGCCCAGCAGCCCTATCTCGACGGGCAGTATCTCCAAGCCCTGAACGAGCTCGCCAAGGCGAAGGCATCCTTCGATGAGGCGGCCGTCCTCGATCCCGGGTCCGCCCCAGTATTTGCCGCCATCGCCCAGGTGCTGCTGGGGATGGGCCGGCCGGCGCGAGAGACCCTGACGACCGCCGAGGCCGCCGAGCGGCGCGCGCTCGAGCTCGATCCCACGAACGTCATCGCCCACGTGGACCGCGCCCAGCGGCTGTTCCAGTACGAGTACGACCGGCGGGGGGCGGAGCGGGAGTTCCGCCGCGCGGTCGAGCTCGACGGGCGGAGCGCCGCGGCGCACTACGGGCTGGCGAGGGCGCTCGCCGCCGGGGCGCGGTACGACGACGCCTTGGAGGAGGCCGGGCGCGCGCGGCTGCTGGAGCCCGAAAGGCTGGCCATCGATTCCGGCCACGCCCGGCTCTACTATTTCGCCCGCCGCTACGGCGAGGCGGTCGAAACGGCGCGGCGGACGATCGCGCTGGCGTCCGCCGCGAGCGCCTTCCCCAAGCCTCTCTTCCTCGCCGCCTATCGGACGTTGATCCTGGCCGAGCTCGCGGACGGCGACGCGCGGGCTGCCCTCGCCGCCGCGCGCGGCGAGGCGCGCCTCAAGGGCGACCCGCCGCCTGACAATCTCGCCGACTTCTGGGTGAGCGAGGGCACGTCCGGGCTCGGATCGGCCGGCCTCGGGTCGGCCACCGTGTCGGCGATCGAGCTCGGCGAGCACGACCGCGCCATCGACCTGCTGCTCCGGCAGTGCAGGGAACGCTCGGGCTTCGAGATCCCCTTCCTACAGGTCAATCCCCTCTACGACCCCCTGCGCGGCCTGCCCCGGTTCGCCGACCTGCTGCGGTGCGGCAAGCAGGCGGTTGAAGAGCCGCTGCCGGGAGGCCGTGGCGAGAGGCCGGAATACCTGACACATCGCGGCGGACGCAGTGTCCTGTCGAGCCCCCATGACCTATTTGACATGAGACGCTTACAGGATCTGGCGGGCTAACTACAAATTCCCACGCTCGCGGCGCCAAACGTCACTTGGAGCACAGTCCGAGGGCCGTCGGGTGGGTCGGCTGATAGAGGCCGATCTCGCCACCGCTGGGGAGCCGGATGGTGGTCTTGAAGCCCCACGGCGCATCGGTGACCTCGGTGCAGCGCACGTTCTTCGCGGCGAGCGCCTTGACGGTCGCCTCGAGGTCGTCGCACATCAAGTAGAAAACGGCCCCGAGCAGGCAATGTCCCGCATGGACGTGCGAAGTATCGCCGTCGGCAGGATGAACCGCGACCTCCGCCGGGGGCAGCGCGAAGATGAGCCAGCCCCTGCCGGCATCGACCGAGGGGAACTTCAGGACGTCGCGGAAGAACGCTCGGTCCGCCTCCGGATCCTTGCTGTGCAGAAGGACGTGAGCGCCGTTGATCACCGCTTGAATCGTATCATCGGCCGACGGATCTCCTATCCGCGCTCCGGAACCCCTATCCGATCCTCGGCAACCGCGGGCTGGCGCGCGCAGGCCGCCGCGCGCTCGAGGAGGAGGTCGCGCTCGCGGGCGTTGCGGGTGAGGGATGCCGCGCGCTCGAGCTCCGCTCGCGCCTCCTCGCTGCGGCCGAGCTTGGCGAGGAGGTCGGCGCGGACGCTGGGCAGGAGGTGGTAGGAGGCCAGCGTCGGCTCCGCGGTCAGCTCGTCGACGATCTCGAGGCCCGCCGCCGGGCCGTAGGCCATCGCCACCGCGACGGCGCGATTCAGCTCCACGACGGGCGACGGCGCCACCTCGGCGAGCGTCGCGTAGAGGGACGCGATGCGGACCCAGTCCGTCTCCTCCGGCGTCCGCGCCCGGGCGTGGCAGGCGACGATGGCGGCCTGGAGCGCGTAGGGGCCGCGCGCGCCGCCGAGCTTCTCGGCGCGCTCGAGCGCCAAGAGCCCGCGGCGGATGAGGACGCGGTCCCAGCGCGCGCGGTTCTGAGCGAGGAGCAGGATGGGCTCGCCCGCCGGGCCGATCCGCGCCCGCGAGCGCGACGCCTGGATCTCCAGGAGGGCGACGAGGCCGTGCACCTCCGGCTCCTGGGGCGCCAGCTCGGCCAGGATGCGGCCGAGGCGGAGGGCGTCCTCGCAGAGCGCCGGGCGCATCCAGTCGTCGCCGGCGGTCGCCGAATAGCCCTCGTTGAAGACGAGGTAGAGGACCTCGAGCACCGACGACAGCCGGGGGGCGAGCTCGGCTCCGCGCGGGACCTCGAAGGGGACGCGCTTCTCGGCGAGGGTCCGCTTGGCGCGGACGATGCGCTGGGCAACCGTCGGCTCGGGGACGAGGAAGGCGCGCGCGATCTCCTCGGTCGTCAGGCCTCCGAGGAGGCGGAGCGTGAGCGCCACGCGCGCTTCCGCGGAAAGGACCGGATGGCAGGCGGTGAAGATGAGCCGCAGGAGGTCGTCGCCGACGTCGTCGTCGAGTTGGGCGTCGAGGTCCGGAGTGGCGAGCTGTTGCGTCGCGATCTCCTTGCCGAGCTCCTCGTGCTTGCGCTCCCGCATCTGGCGGCGGCGCAGGGCGTCGATGGCGCGGTGCTTGGCGGTGGCCATGAGCCAGGCCCCGGGGTTCTCCGGGACTCCCGACTCCGGCCACCGCTCGAGGGCGACGACGAGGGCGTCCTGCGCCAGCTCTTCGGCGAGGCCGACGTCACGGACGATCCGCGCCAGGCCGGCGATGAGCCTTGCCGACTCGATCCTCCAGACCGCGTCGATTGCGCGCTGGGCGCTCTGGGTGCGATCGATGTCGGCAGCCGTCACGGCGGCTGATCATAGCGTCTCGCTATTCGCTCGTCAGGCGGGCTTCTCGCAGTCGACCATCCAGGGGATGCCGAACTGGTCTTCGAGCATGCCGAAGCGGTAGGCCCAGAAGGTCTGCTGGAACGGCATCTTCACCGTCCCCTTCTCCGCCAGGCCGTTGAAGATGCGCTCCGCCGCCGCCGGATCCTTGATCATGATCGACACCGAGAAGCCCTGCGGCTTCGAGAAGTACTGCGGCGGCACGTCCGACCCCATCACGACGGCGTCCCCCACGGCCAGATGGGCATGCAGGATCTTGTCCTTCCACTCCGGCGCCACCTTGTCCGCCTCCGGCGAATTGCCATGGGTCATCAGCGACAGCTTGCCACCGAGGACCTTCTCGTAGAGCTTGAACGCCGCCTCGCAGGTGCCGTCGAAGTGGAGGTAGGGCTGGATCTGCATCGTGGGTCTCCTTATGGCTCGTTGGGGGGTTGCGCGACGCGCCTACCGCGCCGCGCGCTCTCTGTTCTCCTCGGCGCGCTTGCCGATCTCGCCTAAGAGCTCGGCCTCCTTCGCCGCCACCTCGGGCCCGAAGTCCGAGGCCTCGTACACCTGGCGGATCTCCAGCACGTCGCCCTCCTCGGCGGGGCAGCGCGAGGCCCACTCGATGGCCTCTTCCTTCGACTTCACCTGCCACAGCCAGAAGCCGCCGATCACCTCCCGCGCCTCGGTGAACGGCCCGTCGGTCACCGTGCGCTTGCCGCCGGCGAAGCGGACGCGGGCGCCCTTGGAGGTCGGATGGAGTCCGTCGAGCGCCAGCAGCACGCCGGCCTTCGACAGCTCCTCGTTGAACTTCATCATGGCGGCGATCGTCTTGTCGTCCGGCATCGCGCCCGTTTCGACGTTCTTGTTGCCCGGGATCATCAGGACCATGAATCGCATGTGTCTCCTTCAAGCTCTTGGGTTGGGAGCCGGGTCCCCGGGCGGTTTCGACCGGGTGTGATTCCTGGCTCTACCAGGACGTCGAACGAGGGGCGGCGAAATCGACATCGTTTCCAGGACGTCGTGCAGGCGGCGCAGCCGCGCCGCCGAGAGCCCGCCGCGGCTCATCGCCCCGGGCTGGCGGCCTCCCCGCGCCGGCCGCGGATGACGGCGTCGAGGCTCCACTCGCCGCCGCCCTGCGCGGCCATGTAGAGGAAGATGAAGCAGAAGAGGACGGCGGGCACGCCCTGGTTCTGCAGCGGCCAGGTGCCGTGCGGCGCGTGGAACTGCCAGTAGGCGACCGCCATCTCGCCGGAGAGGATGAAGGCGACCGGCCGGGTGAAGAGACCGAGCACGATGCAGATGCCGCCGACGAACTCGAGCGCCCCGCCGATGCCGACCTGGGACATCAGGGGAACCTTGGCGCCGCCGGGCATGCCGCCGAACCAGCCGAAGAGGATGACGCTGCCGGCCTGCAGGAAGAGCCAGCCGGCGACGACGCGGAGCAAGAGGTAAGCGATCTCTGCGGCGCGCTTCAAGTCCATCGAGCACCTCCCGACCGGGGCGCCGACGGGTCGGCGCGGCGCCGGTCCATGGATACCTGCGTGGAATCGAGTCGGGTCGAGGTCATGGACAGGTCGTTTTTCGCTGCAATTCGCGAGCCTGTCACCCGATTCTGTATGGACAATATCAATCTTCCGCAATTACATGTAGAAAATGCGGCTCCTCCAGGCGGCCCAGGGCCCGGAAGACGGTGGTCTGGTACGATTCCGCACCTAGAATGCATGCGTCAAGTTTGTTGCTGAGACGAGGTGAACGATGAAGCGCCTGCTCGCCCTCTGCCTGATCGTGGTCGCATCGCCCCTTCTTGCCGCCGGCCGCCCGGTCTTCGCTCCGCCGGCGGTCTCGACCTTTTCGATCGTGGCGATCGATCCGGCGAACGGGGATCTGGGGATCGCCGTCGCTTCGCGGTACTTCTCCGTCGGCTCGGTCGTCCCCTGGGCGCTGGCCGGGGTCGGGGCCGTCGCCACGCAGGCGAACGTCAACGTCGGCTACGGGCCGCAGGCGATCGACCTGCTGCGGCAGGTGCTGACGGCTCAGCAGGTGCTCGCCAAGCTGCTCGCCGATGACACTTTCGAGGGCAAGGACGGGCGGCAGGTGGCAATCGTCGACGCGCACGGCAACGTCGCCGCCTACACCGGGCCGAAGGCGCCGCACTGGGCGGGCGACCGCCAGGGGAAGACCTGGTCGGCGCAGGGGAACATCCTCGTCGGGCCGCAGGTGCCGGAAGCGATGGGGAAGGCGTTCGAGAGCACGCCGGGCGAGCTGGCGGAGAAGCTCTACGCGGCGCTCAAGGCGGGGGACGACGCCGGCGGCGACGCGCGCGGCCACCAGTCGGCGTCGATGCTCGTGGTGCGCAAGCAGGGCGGCCGCAACATCAACAACGACCGCTACGTCTACGTCAACGTCGACGACAACCCCAAGCCGCTGGCCGAGCTGCGGCGTCTGCTCGACCTCAACCTTTCCTACCTCTATGAGGAGGCCTCGGACCGCCTCCTGCAGAAGGGCAAGAACGCCGAGGCGCTCGACGCCGCGCGCCGCGCCGCGCGGTACGCGCCGAACCACTCCGACAGCCACACCTTCCTGGGCTTCCTCGAGTACATCAACGGGAACAAGGACGTCGCCTTGAAGGAGCTCCGGCAGGCGCAGGCGATGGACCCGGGATTCAAGAAGCAGTTCGACGCCGCCCTGGAGAGCAGCCCGGAGCTCAAGGCGCTCAAGGACGACAAGGCGTTTCTGGCCGCGCTCTTTCCTGCCCGATAGGAGGCAGGTTTCGGGCTTGGGGACGGACGCGCCCCCCACAGGTGGGGGCGCTACGAACAGCCTTGTCGGCAGGGGGCGCCCGGACCTGTGCCGGGCGCCGTGCCGGTCGTCAGAACCTCCGGCCCCAGACGTCGCGGCGCAGGTCGCGGCGATCGTGCCGCAGGTCCCAACGGTCATGCCGCACGTCGCGCAGGTCCCGGCGCGCGTCCCGGAAGTCGCCTCTCCAGAGATCACGGCGGACGTCCCGGCGGTCCTGCCGCACGTCGCGGCGGTCGTGGCGGATGTCGCGAGCGTCGGCGCGGACATCATGCCGGTAGGGGAAGGGTCCGGGGGCCGCGGCGCGCGCGGCGGGTGCTGCGGCCAAGCCGATGAGGCCGGCGAAGGTCAGGCACAAGAGCTTGTTCTTCATGGCGGATCTCCTTTCGGTTGTGCTCTCGGCCGCTCGGTCCAACGGTCCGTGGCGGCTTGACCTTTGGAACCTGCGACGGCCGCGATTCCTGCGCGCGGGAACAAAGGCCGGGCTTCTCGACTTATAGGAAGTGCATGGACGCGGGAATCACCATCGGGGTCCCCGGCAGCTGGGAGACGCGCGGCGAGGTCGTGGCGGCGATCGCCCGCCATGGCGAGGGCTTCAGCTTCGACGGCAACGTCCTCGTCGACGCCGCCGCCGAGCAGAGCTACGCCGTCGAGGTCTGCGACCACGACCCCCGTCTCCACGAGGCCTTTCGCTGGGCCGGCGTGGGCCAGATCCCGGAGCGCGACATCCGGGCGATCGCCCGCCACGGGCACACCCTCTACTGCCGCTGCTCCGACCGCTCGGCAGACTCCGCCCGTGGCATGCTGCGGGTCGGCGCTGCTCTCCTCGAGGCGGGCGGCCTGGCGGTCAAGGTCGACTCCTCGGGGGGCGCCTACAGCGCCGAGCTGTGGCGCGAGTTCGCCGCCTCCGGCAAGCTCGTCGACCTCTACTCCGCCTTCGTCACCCTCGCCCACGACACCGCCAGCTTCTTCTCCTGCGGCATGCACAACTTCGGCTTGCCCGACGCGGCGGTCCCCCGCGACCTCCCGGACGACACCGCGGCGCAGCTCCTGAACGTCTTCAACTACTACCGGCTGGCGGAGCGGCCATCGCTCAAGACCGGCCACACCTTCAGCGTCGAGCCCGACGGCAAGTCGTTCCGCATCAGCAAGGCGGCCTGCAGCAACTACGGGCCGCAGCACCCCTTCCACAACCCGTTCGGGATGTGGAAGCTGAAGAAGGTCCGCGCCGCATCGACGGCGGCGTCTGGACAGGCCAAGCCCGGCAAGGTGTTGCCGTTCCGCCGCTAGTTTCAGCATGGATTGACATCCCGTCCCGCCTGCTCTACCCTCGGGATCAGCATTGCGAGCGGCTCGGCGGCGTTTTCGCCGGGCTCGGCAACCTGGGACGGACACCCAAGGTGCCCTCTCGCTCGAGAGAGCGAGGATGCGGTCGCCCTCACGCGACAACCAAGTGTCCGCAGCAAGCCCGCTCTCGTGATGCTCTCCGAGGCGGGTTTTTTGCGTTCCGCTGCGAACCCTCAGCCGCGGAGGATCGAGGAGAGAATGCCTTGAGCGATTCCCCGTTCGACGTCCCCATCCCGCCTCGGCCGGCGGATCTGGAGGCGCGCACGTCGCGCCTCGAAGCCGCCCTCGCCGAGCGCATCCTGGTGCTCGACGGCGCCACCGGCACCGCCCTCCAGGGGGTCCACCTGACGGCCGAGGACTTCGGCGGGCCCGAGCTCGAGGGGTGCAACGAGAACCTCTGCGCCACCCGGCCCGACGTCGTCGATGGCGTGCACGAGGGATATCTCGCCGCCGGCGCCGACATCGTCGAGACCAACTCCTTCGGCGGCACGCCGCTGGTCCTAAACGAGTACGGCCTCGCCGCCCGCGCCCACGAGCTCAACGCCGCCGCCGCCCGCATCGCCCG
>DATNKQ010000603.1:0-19179 GCA_035603315.1 Thermoanaerobaculia bacterium | reverse complement strand
CTGGCGCCGGCCCTCCAGGCCTCGCGGGCGAACGCCAACGAGATCTTGAAGGACGAGGGGCGCGGCTCGACGAGCCTGCGGATGGGCCGCTTCACGCGCGCCATCGTCGTCCTCGAGGTGGCCTTCTCGTGCGCCCTCCTGGTGGGGGCCGGGCTGATGATCAAGAGCGTCGTCGAGGTCCGCAAGCTGAACCTGGGGTTCGAGAGCCGCGACATGCTCACCCTCCGCATCGCGCTCTTCGAGGCCGCCTACCCGCGGAAGCAGGACCGCGCCCGCTTCTGGGAGCAGCTGCTGCCGCGCCTCTCCGCCCTCCCCGGCGTCGAGACGGTCGCCGCCACCTCCTTCCTTCCCACCGCCGGCTCCGAGACGGAGCGCTACGCGGTGGAGGGCCGCGCCTACGCCACCCCCCAGGACCTGCCGTCGGCCAACCAGGACGCCGTCTCGGCCGGCTACTTCCACGCCTTCGGCAGCCGCATCCTCGCCGGCCGCGACTTCGGCCGCCAGGACCGCGAGGGGTCGCTGCCGGTGGTGATCGTCAACCAGAGCTTCGCCGCCAAGGTCTGGCCGCGGCAGGAGCCGCTGGGACGGCGCCTCCGGCTGGGCGACGGCAAGGACGGCAAGGCGCCCTGGCGGACGGTGGTGGGGCTGGTGCCCGACCTGCAGATGGGCGGCATCGATCCGCAGGCGAAGCCCGAGGGGTTCTACCTGCCGATCGCCCAGGATTGCCCCGTGCGGGTGAGCGTCGCCTTGAAGGCGCACTCCGACCCGCTCGCGCTCACGCCGCTCGTCCGCGGCGAGGTGACGGCGCTCGACCACGATCTCCCCATCTACTTCGTGCGCTCGATGGAGGAGGTGCTGGCGAAGAGCGCCTTCTTCTTCAACCTCTTTGGCGTCCTCTTCTCCATCTTCGGGGTCAGCGCGCTCGTCCTGGCGTCGGTAGGCATCTATGGCATCATCGCCTTCTCGGTCCACCAGCGGACGCAGGAGATCGGCGTCCGCATGGCGCTGGGCGCGCAGAAGCGGAACGTGCTGCGCATGATCCTCCAGCAAGGGATGACGCAGCTCGGCCTGGGGCTCGGCATCGGCCTCGTCTTCGCCTTCGCCGTCTCGCGCCTCCTCGGCCAGATGCTCTTCCGCGTCCAGCCGTCCGATCCGGCCACTTTCGCAGCCGTCTGCGTGGTCTTGGCCACCGTCGCCCTCTTCGCCTGCCTGATCCCCGCGCAGCGGGCCTCGCGGATCGATCCCCTGGTGGCGATCCGCTACGATTAGGGCGGATGCCACCCGCTCAGCTTCTCCTCTCCCACCTCCGTCAGAAGCAGGAGGAGATGGTCGATTTCCTCCGCCGGCTGGTGCTGGCGGAGTCGCCTTCTCTGGACCCCGCTTCGCAGGGGCCGGTCTTCGCGCTGCTGGAGGAGGGGCTGGCGGCGGCCGGGTATCGGGCGTGGCGGCTGGCGGGGCGGGCGAGCGGGGGACAGCTCTTCGCGGCGCCGGCGCGGCGGGCGCGGCGGGCGCGGGGGCGGCGGGCGCAGCTCCTCGTCGGCCACTCGGACACCGTCTGGGCGGCGGGGACGCTGGCGCGGATACCCGTCACCCTGGCGAACGGGCGCTTGACCGGCCCCGGGGTCTACGACATGAAGGGGGGGCTCACCCAGGCCCTCTTCGCCTTGCGGGCGCTCGCCGAGCTCGGGCTCGAGCCGCCGGCGACGCCGCTCCTCTTTGTCAACTCCGACGAGGAGATCGGGAGCGGCGACTCGACGCGGACCCTCCGCCGCCTCGCCCGCCACGCCTGCCGGGTCTTCGTCCTCGAGCCGTCGCTGGGACCGGAAGGAAAGCTCAAGACCCGGCGCAAGGGCGTCGGCCGCTTCGCCGTCACCGTCCACGGGCGGGCCGCGCACGCCGGGCTCGAGCCGGAGAAGGGGGCGAGCGCCATCCTCGAGCTGGCGCACGTCGTCGTCCGGCTGCACGCCCTGTCCGACCCGGCGCGCGGCATCTCCGTCAATGTCGGGCTGATGACCGGCGGGGTGCGCGGCAACGTCGTGGCGCCAGAGGCGCGGGCCGAGGTGGACGTGCGGGTGCCCTCGCTGGCGGAGGGGGAGGCCGTCGAGCGCGCCATCCGGGCGGTCCGGCCAATCACTCCCGGGACGTGGATCGAGGTCGGCGGCGCCGTCGACCGCCCGCCCCTCGAGCCCACCGCCGGCAACCAGGCCCTTTTCGCGACGGCGCGGCGCGCCGCCGCTGCGCTGGGCATCGACCTCGGCGAGGGGGCTGCGGGGGGAGCCTCGGACGGCAACACGACGAGCCTCCTGGCCCCCACGCTCGACGGCCTGGGGGCGGTGGGCGAAGGCGCCCACGCCGACCACGAGGCCGTCTGGGTGGACCGCCTGCCGGAGCGGGCGGCGCTCCTCGCCCTCCTCCTGCTGGCGCCGGTAGAGTAGGCCCGAGAGGCCGCTGGCACGGCCTGTGTATCGACTTGGGCGCGGAGGGGGCGGTCCATGAGAAGGAGAGGGAGTTCGTTGGCGGCGAAGCATCTTGCCGGTCTACTGTTCATCACCTTTGCCAACTTGTCGCTGGTGGGGAGTATCGAGGCCTCTGATCGCGCCGACCGCCCGTTGTCGCGGGACGAGCTCCGGCAGGCCGAGCAGCGTCTCGCCGACCTCGGCTACTGGACGGGGCCGGTCGACGGCGTCTGGGACGAGGCCTCCCGCCAGGCCATGATCGCCTTCCAGAAGGTGGACGGCCGCAAAGCCACGGGCCGCCTCGCGCGCGCCGACCTGGCAGCCCTCGCCCGCGCGGTGCCGCCCCTGCCGCGCGAGGCGGGTCCCCCCCACCTCGAGGTCGACCTCGCCCGCCAGGTGCTCTTCCTCGTCGACGCCGACGGCAGGGTGGGGAGCATCTTGCCGGTCTCCTCGGGCTCCGGCAAGCGCTTTCACGAGAACGGCTACCCCGAGACCCTGGCCCAGACCCCCTGCGGCCACCTGGAGGTGTTCTCCAAGCTCACCGGCTGGAAGACCAGCCCGCTGGGCGAGATGTTCAACCCCCTCTACATCGTCGGCGGCATCGCCATCCACGGCAGCCTCGACGTGCCGGCCCATCCGGCCAGCCACGGCTGCATCCGCGTCCCCATGTTCGCCTCCCGCCGCCTTCCCCGCATGGTGCCGATGAAGATGCCGGTCCTCGTCTACGGCTGCAGGGACGAGGCGCCGGGCCCCATCGCCGCCCAGCTGCCCCCGACCGATGCGACGACGGCTCCTGCGCAGTAGGGCCTTAAGGCGGCGCGGTCGAGCTGCGGGCTCGGTTGCACGGAAACCTTTAGGAATGTCATCCCGAGCGTGAGCGAGGGACCTGTGCGGGCGGGTGGCGCGAATCCCTTGAGTAGCAAGCGTTTGGGAGGCCGCCCTTCTCCCCAGGTCCCTCGCTAACGCTCGGGATGACAGATCCTTGGTTTTCGCGGGCAGCCGCAGAGTGCGCCGCCGCTCATGCTCGGGATGACAGGTCCCAGGTTTTCGCGGACAGCCGGGCGTGCGCCCTCGCCCCTCGGGGCCTACCCCCTTAGCGCGAGCGCGAAGATGCCCGGCAGCTTGGCGGGGGAGGGGGCGGCCTCGAAGCGGCTGAGCTTCGGGGTGAGCCGGTGGGCGGTGCGGTGGGTGGCGAACCAGACCGGCTTGGGGAGGACCCGGAAGGGGGCGCGGACCACCGACTTCTGGACCCGTGTGAACATCAGCGTGTTATGGACGACGCCGGCGCCGGACTGGATGTCGCTGACCTCGTGCCCGGGGTAGGCGCCCCAGGGGGTGACGACGAGGCCGTAGCCGATCGCCGCCCAGTGGTTGACGGCGACGGTGCCGTAGCGCAGATCGGCGATGGCCCGCTCGACGGCCGCCTTCACCCCCGGCTGGCGCAGCGTCCGCGGATGGACGAGGAGGGTGGCGTTGAGCGTTCCCCACAGGCGCTCGTTGGCGAAGGCTACGGCGCGCTCCAGGTACTCGAGCACATTGTTGGAAGCCAGCGCCGTCTCGCCGAAGACGCCGCAGAAGGCCTCGGTCGAGAAGCAGATCTCGTCCTCCTTCCGCGGGTCGAGGCCGGGGATGAGGGCCCAGGGCAGTGCCCCGTCCGCGGCGGAGCCGGCGTCGCCGAAGATCTCGGCCTCGGGATGCCGTCCGAGGAAGGCGGCGTGGCGGGCGGCGGCGCCGGGGTACCAGGCGCGGCGCGGCGGCACCCGGGCCAGGAGCTTGCGGACGCCTGCGAGCAGCGGCTGGCGGCCGCTCCAGGCGGCGTCGGTGACGATCACCCGCGCGGCGTTGCAGTTGAAGCCGGCGTTGTTGGTCAGCATGGTGACCAGGTTCTCGGCGTGGTAGGCGAAATCGCCGGCGCTCCATGGGCCGGGAACGACGATGACCGGGCTGACGTTGCCGAGCTCGGCGGTCACCCTTTTCGCGATCGCCGGCCGTCCCTCCCGCTTCCGCCGCTCGCCCTCGGGGCCGGGGCCGAAGACGATCGCCTCGTAGGTCTTGTCCGAGCCGGTGATGTGGATCTCGTCGATGCTGGGATGGCCGCAGAGGTAGGAGCCGACCTCGGCGCCGCCGTAGGCCTGAGTCAGGAAGCCGCGCCCGATGAGGGCGCGGAATCCCTCATCGAGCAGCGGCCCCAGGTAGGCGTTGACGGGGTGCACCTTGTAGAGCACCACGAGGTCCTCGACGAACAGCTTGTAGAGGGCGTCCATGGGGCCGATCGAGGAGACGTTGCCGCCTCCCAGCACCAGGGCGACGCCGCCGAGACCTTGAGCCTGGAAGTAGGCGACGGCCTGGGTCGCCGGCAGGGTCTCCCTCGTCACCCCCGGCTCCATCCACACCTCGGCGGTGACGCCGGTGTAGAAGAGGCGCTCGTAGAGGTCCTGGGGGAAGACCCGCGCCGAAACCTGGCCGTTCGGCAGGGTGGTCACCGGGCCGGGGATGCGCGGCCGGCGGCCGGCGGCGACGTCGCGGAGCGAGCTCCGCAGCAGGCGCAGGGTGCGCAGGATGAAGTAAGGGCCGACGAGGGCCTCCTCCCCGCTCGCGGGTTGCGACGGATCGAGCCCCTCCGCCGCCTGGCAGGCCGCCGACCAGCGATCGGCGACGGCGAGGAAGCCGCGGGTCAGCTCGTCCAGGATGGCGATCCGCTCGCCCGCCGAGACGGCGGTCCATGCCGCTTTCCTGGCCTGCAGGCCGGCGACGGCGGCGTCGAGCGTCGCGCGCGAGGTGTCGGCGGGACCGCAGAGATCGGGGGTCGGCGGGGTGCCGCGAGGGAGGGCGACGGTCATCGAATCACCATAGCATTTCCGTCCTCCCCACGGCCCCGCCGTCAGCCCGCGGCGAGCTCCTGGCCGGCGCCGTGGCGGGCGGCGGCGACGGCGGCGGCGAAGAGGCCGCAGACGAGGCCGAAGACCGAGATTCCCAGGAGGGTGAGCCAGCCGGCGCTGCCGGCGGGATGCCCGAGGCCGGCCAACGGGGCCAGCAGGTCGAAGGGCTGGCCGGGGTGCTCCTTGACGGCCTTCAAGGCGGCGAGGAGGGAGGTGACGAGGGCGGCGAAGGCGGCGCCGCCGAGGCCGCCCAGGAGGCCGCGGAGGGCGAGCTCGATGCCGGAGAGCGGCTGTAGCACCTTCGGCTCGTCGACGGTGAAGACCGGCTCCCGGACGCCCAGCGGCACGAAGCGGGAGAGCAGGACGAGCCCGGGGATTCCGGCGACGATGGCGAACCAGAAGAAGTCCTTCCAGCCGACGGCATAGACGAGGAAGCCGCAGAACGGGCCGGCCACCAGCCGCGGCAGGCCGAAGAGGCTGGAGAAGAGGGCGTATTGGGTGGCCGAGAAGCGCTTCTGGGTCATCCGCAGGAGGAGCACCGAGAAGGCGCCCGTGGCCAGGCCGTCGGTGACGTACATGAAGACGACGGCGATGACGAGGAGCGGCCGATCGGGCGCGCCGTGGGTGGCCAGGGCCACGAAGCCGACGTTGGCGAAGGTCTGCAGGAAGCCGAAGATCCACAGGGCGCGGCCGAGGCCGATGACCGCCGTCAGGCTGCCGCCCAGGAAGACGCCGGTGAGCGTGCTGGCAGTCCCCACCGTGGCGAGCAGCACGCCGCGGTCGAAGTCGCTGTAGCCCATGTCGACGAGGAAAGGCCGCTGCAGGGCCTGGGAAAGGTTGTCGGAGAGCTTGTAGAGCAGCACGAAGGCGAGGATCTCGAGCGCCCGGTGGCGGGAGAGGAACCCCACGAAGGGGTACCAGACCGCCTCCTTGAGCGTGCGCGGCGCGGCGATCATGTCGTCGGGCTCGGGAGCCTTCCAGGTGATGACCATCATCGGCAGGTAGAGGAGGGCGAGCCCAACGTTGACCGCCGGCCAGGAGAAGCGGCCGGCCAAGGTGATGGCGGCGCCGCCGGCGATCAGCATGGCGACGCGGTAGACGGCGACCCGCGCCCCCACCGCCACCGCCTGCTCGTCCGGCCGCAGGACGTCGACGGCGTAGGCGTCGATGGCGATGTCCTGCGAGGCCGAGGCGAAGGCGATGGCGAAGGCCAGGGCGCCGATCACCCAGGGGGTCTCCGGCCGGTTGCCGACCCCGGCGAGGGCGAGCGTGAGCGCGAAGAGCGCCACCTGGGCGATGGCCGCCCACCCCCGCCGCCGCCCCAGCCGCGGCGGCACGAAGCGGTCCATGAGCGGCGACCAGAGGAACTTGAACGTCCACGGCGCCTGCGCCAGGGTGACGAGGCCGACGTAGCGGATGTCGACGCCGCTCTTCTTCAGCCAGTCGGGGATGGCGATCCAGACCAGGCCGAGCGGCAAACCCGAGGAGAAGGAGAGCAGGGCGACCGAGGCCGTCCGCCAGGAGGTCATCGCCCGCGCCAGGCTGACGAAGGTGCCCAGCCGTTTGGGCGGCGGCGGCACCCTACAGCGCCTCCGCCCGGGCGCGCAGGCGGGCGAGCCCGGCGGCGACGGCGGCTAAGGCGTCGCGGGTCTCGGTCAGGCGGCCGCGCTCGGCGCGCACGAAGCGGGTGTAGGGGGCTACGGCGTCGCCGATCTGGTGGAGGCTGCGCTCGATCTCGCGGTCGAACTGCGCCGTCAGGGCGCCCATCAGCCGCTCCCGCATGGCGGCGATCTTCTCGCGCAGCTCGCGCTTCGCCGCGCGCCGCCGATGGGGGAGGATGTAGAAGCCGAAGAGGGCGACCGCCCCGGCGGCGAGGATGCCGGTGAAATCGGCGGCGGCGGTGACGGCGAGGTGGGTGATGAGGGCGCCCAGGCCGAGCGCCCCCACCTCGACGAGCGCCGTGCCGGCGACCGCCGCCTGCACCGAGTCGGCGAGGCGGCTCGACTCGGCGTCCTGGTCGTAGCTCTCGACCGACCGCTGCGCCTCGCGCCCGACGCTCTCCAGCAGGCGGTTGCGGTCGTACTCGAAGCCCCGCCCCGGTTGGCCGACGATGCGGTCGGCATGCGCCTGGCGGCGCTCGGCCAGGTGGTCCATCACGGCCTGCCACTGCCGGAGGTCCGCCGCCACCAGCCAGTCGATGACGTCCTGCACCCGCCGCTCGATCGCCCGCGGCACGTCGGCCACCACCTTGCTCTCGAACTCCCCCTTCATGCGGCCGCGGTTGAGCAGGTCGATCACCCGCGCCAGGCGCAGAGTGTCGTCGAAGAACTCCATGCCGCGGCTCTCGAACTCGTGGAGCACGCGGTCGACGTCGGCCAGGCGGAAGCGGAACTCGCGCCCCATGTCCTCCTTGTAGACGGCGAGCTGGCGCTCGATGTCCTCGATGGCAGCGACGTCCGCCCTGAGGAGGTCGAGCCGGCCGCCGGCGACCTGCAGGTAGCGGTCGGCGAGGTGCGCCCCGACGCCCAGCGGGTTCAAGAGCTTGAGGCGCACCCGCTCGCCCTCGTCGAGGGTGGCGACGATGGCGCTCTCGAGCTCGCCGAAGCGGCTCTTCGCGAGCAGCTCGCCGTCGCCCGCCAGCTTCGCCCGCAGCGCTTGCCGCGCCGAGACCGGATAGATGTCCGGGGCCAGGCCGAGGAGCGCGCGGGCGTTGTCGGCGATGAAGGCGCGGATGGTCGCGATCTCCTGCTCGCTCTCCAGGATGTCGATCTTGTTGACCACGACGACGATCTTCTTGCCCCACTCGCGGATGCCCTGGAGGAAGGCGCGCTCGCTCTCGGTGAAGGGACGGTCGGCGGAGGTGACGAAGAGCACCATGTCGGCGCGCGGCACGAACTCGCGGGTGATCGCCTCGTGCTCGCGGTGGATGGCGTTGGTGCCGGGGGTGTCGACGATGTTGATCTCGCGCAGCAGGTCGACGGGCGCCGTCACCACGTCGAGAGCCGGCTCGGCCACCGTCCGCGCGACCTCGGCGCCGTGCTTGAGGAGGTGGATGCGGGTGGTGGTCGGGGTGACCCCCTCCTCCAGCACCGCCGACCCCAGGAGGGCGTTGATGAAGGCGCTCTTCCCGGCATTGAACTCGCCGGCGACGACGAGGAGGAAGAGCTCGTCGAGCTGCGCCACCGACCGCCGGAGCGCCGCCTGATCCTCGGCCGCGGCGTCGCACCGGTCCAGGGCGAGCTGCAGCTCCGCGAGAAGGCGCCGCTCCTCGGCCAGGAGCTCTTCCTGCGGGTCGCTGAGGATGCGCCGGAGCATGGGGCGGTCAGGGACCCGCCCATCCTACCATCGCGATTTTCGAGCTCTCGGTGCCACCGGTAGCGGAGAAGGGGCCGCGGGCACGCGAACTAAAAATCATGCCGAATTGGCGCCGTTGGGCCGATTTTCCGTACATCGGCCCGATTTCCCGGCGGATGGCCCGATGTACCGAAAAATCTCCCGATTTAGCCACCAGTGGCCCAATGTAAGAAAAATCGTGCCGATTTGGCGGCCGTCCCGTCTGATTTCTAGAAAATCGGCCCGATTTTTCCTAAATCGGCCCGATGAACGGTAGATCGGCCCGATGGACGCTAGATCGGCCCGATGGACGCTAAATCGGCCCGACGAACGGTAAATCGGCCCGACGAACGGTAAATCGGGCCGACGAACGCCAGGTCGGTCCGATGAACGCTAAATCGGGCCGATCTCCGCTCCATTCGCTCGCTGGCCGCTAAGTGTGTCACCGAAGGGCAGGCACGGGGGCCTGCCCCTACCACCCGCGGGATTGGTTCCCGGTGTAGGGGCAACCCCCCGTGGTTGCCCACCGGTGATCGGATACCGCGGAAACGGGTTCAGGAACGGGTGGAAACGCGACGCGCCGCGGCAGGGCAATCGGCCTGTGAGCGCCCGTCGACATACCGCTTTACTTCTGCCCACCCATGCTAGACTCCCGCGCCAGGGGAGGACGCTCCTCCCCACACCGCAAACGGGGCCGACAGAGATAGACGCTCCGCCGGCCCCTACCACGCAGAAGGAGAAGTCCCTTATGCGCAGCACAAGGAATAGTAGCAGCCAGCCCCCGGACAACATCTTCTCCCCCAGCTTCCTCGCCTTGATCCGCGAGAGGGACGAGACCTTGACCGCCTCCGAGGCCGAGTTCGCCGGCCCCTGGCGTACCGAGGCGGTGCCGGGCCGGCCGGGGGCCGTGGCGGTCCTGCGGGATTGGGAAAGGCTCGAAGGTGGGGACGTGCCGGAGGCGATCTTCTGGCATGAAGAGACGGCGCTCCTCATGGCCGCTCTCCTGCCGGCGACGGAGCGCGAGCCGCTCTTCCATCTCGCCGAGGAGGACGGTCCGGACGGCTTCGCGCTGTACGCCATCTTCGGCGAGCAGGGCAACCAGGTGGCCGGTTGGCTGCGCCACTACGAGCCCGAAAAGGTCGAGGCCCTCCACCTCCTGGAAGCGGTCATCCGTTCGCCGGTGGCGCTCGCGAACCTGCTGGAAGCGGCCGGGCCGGGGGCGATCGAGAAGGCGGGGCAGATCCTGGCGCGACGGATGGAGTAGGCGCCAGCCGACCAGAAGGGTCCCCTGGGAACGCCGGCGTTCCCAGGGGAAGCCATCCGGCGATCTGCGACTCCCGCTCGCCTTCCGCCCGCTAGACGGAGGAACTGTCGGCTAGACGAAGCTCCGGTCTGCTAGACAGATGGTTTGTCTGCTAGACAAAGCTCCCGTCTACTAGACAAACCGCCGGTCTGCTAGACAAACGCCCGGTCTGCTAGACAAAGCTCCCGTCTGCTAGACAAACCGCTGGTCTGCTAGACAAACCGTTTGTCTAGCTGAAAAACCGCCGGTCTAGCTGAAAAATCGCCGGTCTAGCTGAAAAACGGCCGGCCCACCTGAAAAACCGCCCGTCTAGCGTTCCGCAGCAAGTTCAAGCGAGAAAACCGAGCGTCGCGACGAAAAACCGGCCGCCCTCCCGGCAGGCCGACGCTGCTGAGCCCCGGCCGCGGCTCAGGTGCTCTACGCGCGGGCACGAACGGTGAGCCGAGGAGCCGACTCCGATTCAACGTCTCAGAAGCTCGAGAAAGCGCTCCACCGATGAACCCGCTCGACGTACAGCACGTCCGAAGGAATCTCCTCTCCGGATTCCTTCAGCTCGTCGAGGAAGTTCAAGATCGCGTCCCGCACCCGTTCCCTGGCCTCCTCCAGGGTTCGGCCGTCGGAGAAGCATCCGGGGATGGCTGGTACTTCGGCGAGGATGACGTCCTCCGCTTGGCGGTACACGACCGTGTAACCTTCGACATGGTCCATGACCACATTCTACAGGAGCGCGGCCATGTACGACGCCGGCCACACGCTCAACGACCCGCACCTCCACAGTGCCGGCAACTTCGTCGCGATGACGAACGTGGCCCTCTATCTCTACAGCCGTTCGTAAAGACCCTCCTGTCGCCACCCCCCTCCCGCCTTCGCCGAGGGCCGGACGTGGACGGTCGTCCCCTACCGCCAAGAGGGCCAGTGTAGGGCGAGGAGACTCAGTTGGAGCGCAGCCGCTTCTATGAAGAGCTGCGCCTCGGGGGCGATGGAGAGAGCGGACCAGATCTTTGCGCGGCGGATGGAGTAGGCGGCAATGGTCCCCTGGAAGCGCCGGCGTCTCGCCGGCTTCTTCTACCCATGCGGCTGGCGGGGACGCCGGCGCTCCCAAGACAGCGCTCGATTGCCGCCGGCAGATGGGGCTTCCCGCGCGCTGGACGAACCTCTCGTCTGCTAGCCGGGGGATTTGTCTGCTAGACAAAGCCCCGGTCTGCTAGACAAACCGCCGGTCTACTAGACAAACCGTCTGTCTAGCTGAAAAACCGCCGGTCCACCGATCCGCAGCAATTTTCAAGAGCGAAAACCGGGCGGCGCGCCGAAAACCCGGCCGCCACCCCGGCGGGCCAACGGTCGAGCTCTTCGCCTGAAGGTAGCCGCGGAGAACCTGTGATGGCGCCAGCCGGCTGGCCTCCCGAGGGCGGGCCGATCCTCCGAGTCGCTGTTCCACCTGACTGCACTACGCATAATCTCGCGAGCCGCTATCCGCACGGCCAGGCCGGCCGCGATCGGGCCGGCGTTGAGCACCAGCGACGCGAGCGAGATGTGGGCGACCAATCGGGAGTACGAAGCGCTCTTCTGTGCGAGTCGGAGGTCGCGATTTTAAGTGACACTCTATCCAATGTTGACGCTGATCCTGAACCAGGATAAAGTCTCGGCACGTCAAACGTGTACGTGAAGATAGTTCTATGCCAGCTGCAGCGGGCCCTAGCTTCGGGCCGCCAGAAGGTGACGCTAGGGCTGACAGACGAGCGATCGGCACTGTCACGCACACCTTGAGGTTAGGCGCAAGAGGGATAGCTTTTTTATGTCCAAGCCGTTCGGAAAAGCCTTTATGCGGGCTGCCAGCAGGTACGGTCAAGTGCGAGCACTCCTCCGGACCGCATCCGTCTCCTTGCCAGAAGCCAGCGAGAAGGTCCTCCAAGAGACCGTCGCGAATCTTGAGCTCTTCGCCAGCTACCCACCATTGAAGGAGATCTTTGCCCCTGGAAGCAGGGCGTTCGAGGCGATAGGTGGATTGCCCGAGGCTGTAAAGATCATGGCGGGGAACCAGATCTCCTTCTATCTGAATGCGGTCACAACCGCAGCGCTGGTCTTTGCGCATTCTATCCTCGACGCTGCCGTCACCGACTTCTGTCGCCTTATTGCCGAAGCTTCTCCAGAGTCTTGGGACCAAGCGCTTGATGTCAAGACGATAAAGTTCGAGCAGATCCGCTCTGCAAGCGTCGAGGCGATCCGCCTGCAACTGCTTGGATCTTTCCTAGACAAGCTTGAACGCGCAGCACTACCCAGCCGCATCGAGAAACTGCTTGCGGTTTGCAAGCCGTCATCGGCTACACTAAGTTCTGAGGGATATACCTTTGACTTAGACCACATTCGACGAGTGGACGACCAGCGCCACCGTCTCATGCATGGTGAAGCATCGGCTCCAACGATGCAAGAGGTTGAGGCGGAGGTCACCTACCTTGAGGCAACCACTTACCGCCTGATGAGCTGTTTATTCGAGCCCTTCGACATCTATCCAGACATGACACTATGAACGGCTATGCACCTAACTCGGTGCCGCGGACGGAAACCGCGCAAGCGTGCTTCCGCCGCTTATAAAATAAGGAGCCGGAAGGGAACGAGTGCCACCTCTTAGGGTTGTAGATCCAAGAGCTATTTGGCGCGGGGTTTGACGAAGATGAAGCGGTAGTCCCTGTGCCAGCCCTCGATATCATCGTAGGAGCTACTCTCTTCCAGCGTGAGGCAAGATCCGTTCGAGTGGTCGGTGTTCCCATAGTCGTAGCGAATCCGCAGGATGCTCGGCTTGCGACTCCAGCCGGGAATAGGGGCAATCGCGGGCCGGGGCCAATGATGGCCATCACTCCCCACCACACTTTCGAGCTGTTTGCCGAAAGTAAGCAGCAAAGCGGCCGCGACTTCCGCTGGACAGAGTTCAAGGCCGAGTTTCTTCTGGGCTGTCCAGCAGATGTCGGCGTAGGAAGCTTCGTCGAACCCGAGTTCATCAACCGAAACCGACACAAGGTCCAAGTCCTTGACCTCAGAAACGCAGGTGAAGGCGGGTCTTTCGAGAAATTCGCTCAACAGCCGATTGACCTCCCACCCGGCGCTCTCCAAAGCGAGAAGGTACGAATGGCCATTTTTGATTGTGCCGACTTTCACGGTCCAGCGAACCGTCAAGTCCGGCACCGGGGGCTCGTTCCAGAGTATGGCCGGGTCGTCGTCGTCGGCGAAGTAAGGGTCCCTGTCGCCGTACGACGTCCGCGAACTTCGATTAGCTTTATTCAACTTCATTCCTGGTCTCAAAGACCAGCCGTGGGTGTGCTTAGCTCTCAAGATCGTCCTCCTCGTGACGTCGCGCCGCCCCATTCCCCAAGATCTCAGATTGGCCTGTGGTCTGGATCCTAAGACCTACCACCTCTAGGATATCATCATCATCTCTATTTCTACGACTTGGTGGTTCCGCCGGCTCTTCATCTCCTCTACCTCGGAGTCATCCAGCGTTGCCAGCGGGAGGAAACTCTACACCTCGGCTCACGGGTAGGTATTGTCGAGTAGATCGATGATCTCCTCGGTCGTGCCGGTTTCGCCCAGCCGCGGGAAGATCCTCGTGATGCTGTTGAGGTGAGCCTCGGGGCTCATGTCGGTCATGGCGTCCACGGCGAGGGTGACGTTGAACCCGAGCTCGTGCGCGTGGCGGGCGGTCGACTCGACGCCGATGCTGGTCGAGATGCCGGCGATGACGACCTGCGTGACGCCCAGGTTCTTGAGATGCTCTTCGAGATACGTATTCGTGAACGCTCCCCACTGCCGCTTCGTCACCGTGTGGTCCCCCGACTGCCGGTTCAGCTCGGGGACGAGGTCGGTCCATCCAGGGGGACGCTGGACGACGCGGACCTGTTCCGTTCGGCCCGGCGGCGCACCGGCGACGTTGACGAGCACGACCGGCAGCCCGTGCTTGCGGAAGGCGTCCGCCAGCGCGCTGGCGCGCTTCACGACCTCGCCGGCTGGGTGTACGGTGGCGAGACCGACGACCCCTTTCTGCAGATCGATGACGACGAGGGCGGTCTTCGGGTCAAGCGTGGTCAGTGCCATGGCGTTTCTCCCTGCCTTCTCGTCGAGTCGCGGCCGCTCCGCGAGAGTGCCAGGCCGACGATACCTTGAGTGGCTCCTACTGGCCTCGCCGCTGATCGCTGATGCCGATCCTGAACCAGGATAGAGTACCGGAAGGTCAGCCCTGCGATGCCAACTCCTCTTCCGTTCACGTGGCCGTACTTCCTGGTCTTCTGGCCCATCTTGGTATGGGTCTTCATTCCCGAGTTCGGCGTCGTCGCGCGTGCTTCACTGAACGCACCCCCTGCTCCCGAGGACCGCGGCTCACTTCAGGTCATTCTCGTCGGCTTTAGTATCGCGATGTTCGCAGCGTTCGGGCTCTCCTTCGTCGCACCTCAGGCGGCCCTTCCCGGCAACCCCTCCGTCTGGTTCTTCCTCGGTGTGCTCACCCTTATTTCCGGCGGTCTCCTGCGCCGTCACTGTTTTCGCGTCCTCGACACGTTCTTCACTGGTGTCGTCACGATTCAGGCCGATCATCGCGTCATCGAATCGGGCGCCTACCGCTGGGTCCGGCACCCGTCGTACAGCGCGGCCCTGCTCATCATCTTGGGGATCGCGATCTCTCTCGGCAACTGGCTCAGCGTCGTCGTTTCCTTCGTCATCGCGTTCCCCGCCTACTCCTACAGGGC
The DNA here is from genome assembly GCA_035603315.1 of Thermoanaerobaculia bacterium. Lineage (GTDB taxonomy): Bacteria > Acidobacteriota > Thermoanaerobaculia > Multivoradales > UBA5704 > DATNKQ01. The sequence goes on along the minus strand of DATNKQ010000603.1, from coordinate 4,475 downwards.
ACATGTCGAGGAGCAGGCTCTGCTCTCTTCGCTCGGGGCCCCGTACGCTCAGTTCATGGCCACCCGCAAGCGCTTCCTACCTTTCATCTGGTAGGGTCACGCGCGGGTGTTGTCGAGGGCGTCACCGAAACGCGTCGGCGTGATCGGCGACCCACTGGCGAAAAGTGCGCGGCGGCGATCCGACGACGGCGGCCACGGTGGAAGTCACGAAGGCCGGGCGTCCGATCGTCGCACCCCACGCGGCGAGCAGCATGTCCACGACCGGACCCGGCCAGCGACCCGCTGTCTCACGTCGGAACTCTTCGGGCGACAGCTCCTCGAACCGGATCTGGCGCCCGAGGACGGCCCCGATCACGCTCACTTGCTCCGCCTGGCTCAGCGACTCGGGTCCAGTGAGGACGTAATCGCCGCCCGTGTGCCCGTCCTCATACAGGGCGCGCGCCGCCACGGCCGCGATGTCGCGCTCGTCGATAGGTGCCGTCTCGGCCGCGCCGTAGGGCCACCGGACGACGTTGCCGTCCCGGATCGCGGACGCCCACCAGAATTGCGCGTTCGACGCGAACATCCCGGGCCGGATGATCGTCGACTCGAGTCCGGCGGCCGCGATCAGGCGCTCGACGTCGGCGTGGAAGCGAGCCATGGGGTTCGGCTGCTGGAAGAACGGGTGCGGTGTCTTGTGCGGCGAGGAGAGAAAGACGACGCGCCGCCTGTGCGACGCGAGACGCTCGACGATGGCAGGAGCGGTGCCCGGCGGCGCGGTCCAGAGGAGGAAGACCGCACCTACGCCCTGCAGCGCCGCGTCGAGCGACTCGGGCACAGTGAGGTCGCCCGCCACGACCTCGACGGTCGCCGGCAGCCCCGCCGTCGCCGGTCGGCGCGTGAGCGCGCGCACCGGCAGGCCCGCGCCCAGCAGTTGGGCGACCACCGCGCGCCCGACTCGGCCGGTGGCTCCCGTCACGAGGACGGGATGCACGCGTGCGCGTGTCACGACGGCCTCGGCGGAGTCCACTGTAGGGCGGGGAAACTCACGGTTAACTTGCCAATGTTCTATCCTGGTTCAGGATCAGCGTCAACATTGGAGAGAGTGTCGTATAAGCGGAACGGTCGTGGAAAACTGTCGCACACGCGGGTGTTGCCCTGCGGCGTGCCCGCCGCCGGCGGTGATGGCGTAGAATCCGGGAACATGGAAACGACCGAAGCCGAGACCCTCCTGCAGCAGGTGACGCGCCAGATCGTCGAGCGATTCAACCCCGAGAGGATTGTCCTGTTCGGCAGTCGGGCGCGCGGAGAGGCCAAGAGCGAAAGCGACCTCGACCTTTTTGTCGAGATGGCGACCGACCGGCGCCCCCCGGAACGTGCCGTGGAGATTGCCTCGATCTTCGGGTTGCGGTCCTGGCCTCTCGACGTAGTGGTCTACACCCCCGCCGAAGTCGAGCGGCTACGTAATGTCCGAGGCACGCTCCTGTCCGTCATCGAAGCCGAGGGCCGGCTCCTCTATGAGCGCTCCTGCGGCGATGGGGGAATTCGCGATTCGTCCTGAATCACGGTGATGACCACCTTTCCTCGGGCATGCCCTTCTTCGAGATAACGGAGAGCTTCGGGAATCTCCCGAAACGGGTAACGCCTGTCGATGACAGGCACTACCTTGCCGGCCTCGAGAAGCTCTTTCAGAGCATCCAAATCGTCTTTCTTTATTTTCGCCGTCGAGTTGCTGATTTTCTTGCTCCCGGTCCTGGATATCAAGGGCCCCAGGAACAGGAGTTGGAGAATTTGCACCCCGCCGCCTCCGGTCATGACGCACATCCCCTTGGGGCTCAGCGCGCGCTTGTAAGCGAAAATAGAATGATAGGCGTTGGCGCCGAAAATCAGGTCATACCGCTGCCCCTTCGTGGTGAAGTCCTCTTGCGTGTAGTCGATGACATGGTCGGCGCCGATGGATCGCGCCGTGTCCAGCTTCCCGGTGCTGCACACGGCGGTCACTTCAGCCCCGAACGCCTTGGCGATCTGCACCGCAAAGGTACCCACGCCGCCGGACGCTCCGTCGATCAGGACCTTCTGCCCCGGCCGGATCTGCCCCTTGTCGCGAAGGCCCTGCAGGGCGGTGCTGCCCGCCACGGGCACGGAGGCCGCTTCCTCGAACGACAGGTTGGCCGGCTTCACCGCTAATTTCTCCTCGGTAAGGCACACATACTCGGCAAATCCTCCCACGCCTTTTCCCCCGAACACCTCATCCCCTGGCTGAAACTGCTTGACGTTGCTGCCAACCGCCTCCACCCGCCCCGCGATTTCGGCTCCGAGGATCTTGTGCTTGGGTTTGAGAAGCCCGGCGATCAGGCGCAGAGGGAACGGTTTACCCCTCAGGAAATGCCAGTCCAGCGGATTCACGGAGGCTGCATGGATTTTGATCAAGACCTCGTCGTCCTTGGGGGTAGGTTTTTCTACCTCCGTGAATTGAAGAATGTCCGGGGGTCCGTATTCTGTGGATACCATCGCTTTCATAAAGATGACTTCCACTTCTCTACGTTCACGCCCTTCACCAGAAGCCACAGGCAGAGGGAGGCCTCCCCGACAAAGGCGGGAAGCAGAATGGCGGGGTAGAGCCGATTTGCGACGCTCGGAGCCAGGATCAGCGCGAAGCTGTTGATCAGGTAGCACAAACCGGCGATCTGCATCAGGACGCCTACGGCTTTCGGCAGATAGCCCGATTTGAAGATCAGGTACCCGAGAAGGAGGCACACACAGCCGAAGAAGATCAGGGCGACGCCGAAGCCGTAGCTGTGCGATTTGACCGCCAGGCTCGCCAGGGCGTAGAGCTGCCCCGGCTGGAACGCTTGCAGGTACTCGGCTTTGCCGAGCGGAAACAACGCCGCGAGCAGATACATCCCAACCGACGCTTCGATGGCGATCGATACCAGATTGAAGAAGACCGCCAGGAGAGCGAGATCTCGGCTGACCGGCCGCAGCAAGACATAGAAGATGAGCGTCAAGACGACGGCGCACAGCAGCAGGAAGAATTCGCCGGCGATGCCGAAACGCCACAGCGACTCGAGCGACCGGATGTTGGCGGCTGTGGCCGCCGCGTCGCCCGAGACGACGATCCTGCCCCGGACGAAGGCCTCGTCGAAGATGCCCAGGACGATGATGATGAGGTACAGCAGGCCGCCGAGTCTCGCAAGGACTTGGGGCGAAGCTTCAACTTGGCGCTCTTCCATATCGACCCCCTCTCGTCGTCTCTCATACGTCCAGAGGGCAAAGATCTTACCAGCGCCCGGAGCGGCCGAATCTGCGATGAAATCAGCGAGCGGGTCGTCGTTCCGGTTTGGTGAATCCCTGAGCTTCCAGCCAGTAGTAGAGCTCGTCGATCCAGTGGTCGCTGCTCGTGCCCTGGTGGCGCATGCCGAAGCCGTGGCCGCCGGCGCTGAAGATGTGGACCTCGGGCTTGTGGCCCGCCGATCGGAGCGCCTCATGGAACTTGACGATGGGGGCGAGGGCCACGGCGTCGTCCTGCGCCCAGGCGAGAAACATGGGCGGCAGCTTCGCCGGGATGGCCGGCATGACGCCGAACGGGCCGCCGTAGATCAGGGCAGCGAAGCTCGGGCGCGCCGCGGCGTCCGCCTGGAGCAGGGCTCCGCTGGCTACCATGGCCCCGGCCGAGAAGCCGAGGAATCCGACCCGGTCGGGCGAGAGGCCCCATTCCGCCGCGTGCTGCCGCACCACCTTGACGGCCTGAATTCCGTCGGCGATCCCATACCGGCCGGCGGCGTCCATGTCCATATCCGGAATGCCTTCCTGCCGCTTTTCCAGGATCCGATACTTGAGCACGAAGGCGGCGATGCCCCGTTCCTGCAGCCAGCGCGCGACATTGCGGCCTTCCAGATCGACGGTCAGCGCGACGAAAGCGCCGCCGGAAGCGACGATGACGCCGGTCCCCGTGGCCTTCGTTCGCTCCGGAAGATAGGCCGTCAACGTCGGCGTCACGACGTTGAAGACCACCGTTCCGAGCGGAGTGTTCTCGACCGACCGTTCCTTCTGGGTCCAACTCTCGGAACCGGGAGCGGCGCCGGGCCAGATATTTACGATCTGCGCCTGACCGGGGCAAAATGCGAGGACGATTCCGGCCGCGGTCAACAAGATCGTTCGCCGCATATTTCCTCCTGAGCCATCCGGACGGTGGGGGCGTGATTCCTGGAGTTGTGCCACTGGCAGCTTGTCTGCCAGTGTCTCTCCTCCAAGACTTCCTCACCCCTTCCGGCTCCGGCCTGACTCGGTCCTCGGTTCCCCAAGGCTCCCTGGCTGCCCCGGGTTCTCTAGCCGTTGGGACCGAGCCAGGTCCCCTGACGAAGGGTCAGGAAGTCTTCAGGGCCAGACACTGGCAGGCAAGCTGCCAGTGGCACAAGTCCAATAACTCGCCGTACCGACGGCTGTCTTCGGAATTGTGCCACGGGCGCCCTACCCGGTCAGCGCCAGCTGACCGG
>DATNKQ010000596.1:0-8701 GCA_035603315.1 Thermoanaerobaculia bacterium | reverse complement strand
CTCAGCATGCTCAGGATCCCGAGCTCCATCCAGATCTCACCCTGCCGGGAGGCGTCGGCGCCTTTTCTGGCGAGCGCCAGCGCCTCGCCGAAGACCTTGCTGGCGGCGTCGAAGCGATCGATGCGCAGGAGGAGGTTGGCGCGTGCATCGAGGATGGAGGCCTCGCGCCGCGGATCCTGGCTGCGCGCCAGTGCGAGGGCGCGCTCATTCCAGGCCAGCGCCTCCTCCGGGCGGCCGCTCAGCAGCTCGAGATCCGCTAGCTTGTCGAGGATCTGGTACTCGATCCACCCGTGCTGGAACGGCACGCTCGGCACGGACTTCGCACTCCCGAGCGCCTGGCGGTAGCTCTCTCGCGCCTCGTCGAGCCGAAACTGCCGCCGGCGCAGATCGCCGACGTGGGCTGCCACCGAAGCATCGAGCAACCCGCCGAACAGGTGCGAGAGGTCGCCGGCCAGGACCAACTCGGTCTCGGCCCTGGCAAGCTGTCCCGCCTCAACAAGAACCGAGCCATAGCTGTCGCGGGAGACGAGCTCTGCAAATCGCAATAAGATGGGTTTGGCAAGCGCCAACTGCGGGCCGAGCAGGCTCAGGAGCTCGTCGGGCAGGCCCAAGAATACGCCGAGATCCTTGAAGGTTTCGAACGAGAGCGGCTCATCGCTCGCATTCATCCTGGCCACCTGGGCAAGTGCCTCCTCATGGCGGGCGATCGAGGCCGTGAACTGACCTTCCTGCTTCTCGACCTCCGCCAGCATCCAGAGCCCCATCCAGGCGCCGAAGCCGTCGCCCCGCGCCTGGAGCTTCGCCGCCCCCTGGGCGAGATCGGTGCGGGCCGCGGCCGCATCTTCGACCGCCACATCGGCAAACCCGAGCAGCAGGTAACAGCCGGCCTCGTCCCGCGCGTCGGCCCGCCGGCGAGCAGCTTCGAGCGCCAGCCGCAACAAGGTCCGCGCCTCGCCGGCCCGCCCCGTGGCGATGAGCTCCGCCGCACCCGCCATCGAGGGGCCTAGCCTGCTCTCGCCCGCCGTCGGCGCTGCCGCGGAGTGGGCGGGCGCGGCCAGGGCGAGCAGCAGGACGCAGGCGAAGCAGGGGCGGGCGGCGCGGCTCATCGCACCCCCTTCGCACCGCCGGCCGGCGACACCGATTCGACGAGCAGCCTCTCGATCGACCAGTTGGCCGGAGTCGAGACCCGACTTGCCGAGCGGGTGGTACCTCCAGTCACCGACAGCAGCTCCTCGAGCGCGGTCTGACCCTGGGGACCGCGGGGCCGCACGCCCGGCCATTCGAAGATCCAGGGATTGGGCAGATCCTCGTCGGTCGACAGTAGGAAATAGGTATCCATCCCGTAGGGCTCGTCGGCCGCGAACAGGGCGGGCGGACCGAGCGGAATCTCGGCCGGCCGCTCGGCGGGAGCCTTCCTGGCGGGACGCGGTAGCGGGAAGCGGTTCTCTACCGAGCCGCTGTTGCCGGTCGGGAACAACAAGACGCTCTTGCCGTAGCTGTCGACCTCGAAGACATAGAAATAGCGTGACGGGAACGAGGCAGAGCCCGACGCGTACCTGGCCTGCAACACAAGGCCGTACTCCTCCTTGCCGGTGAGCACAACCGGCTCCTTCAGCGCCTCGCCGTTGCGCGCCCGCCGGATGACCAAGCGGTAGGCGGAACGGGCCGCCGGCGGCGAGTCGAGGAGGTGCCAGGCCTGGATCTTGTGCAGCCGCAGGACGGCATCTTCCAGCACGAGGGCGGCCTCCGCGTCTGGTGCCCCGCCCAGCGAGCGCAGCGGCTGCCAGGCGGTGCGTAGGGGCAGCGCCGTCCGGCGCTGGTCCGGCCCACGGGCGGCCGGCCGCAGCCAGGCGTATTCGAGGAGGCGGTCGCCGGCGAGCCGGCCCGCCAGGATGTAGTCGGCTTCCTCCGGCCGCTCGGTCGGCTCGACGGCCGAGTGAGCGGTGCCCGCGCCGACAGCGATCCCCTGGAGCAGGGAAGCGGGAGCGGGAAGCTGCATGAACAGGGAGCTGCCCGGCGGGAGCTGGGCCAGAACGGTGCCGGTGCTGGCCGCGAACCCGAGGGCGGCGATGGCTCCGTCCGGTCCCAGCAGCTCCCATCCCTCGTCCCGCCAGCGCAGGATATGGCTCGGCGAGCGCTCGGTCGGGTCGTCGATCCAGCGCACCGCCCCTTTCCGCGCCGCGCTGGCCAGACCGCGCGCCAGCTCCACGGCCGCCGTGGCCGGGCCGCGCAGGCGCGGCATCCAGACGCGCAGAACCCTGCCCTCCGGCGCCGCCCAGCCGGCGATCTCCAGGAGCGCTCCAGCCGCGAGCGGCGACCGCGGGGGCCCCGCGGCGAGACGGGCGCGACACCGTCCCAAGCCCCGCATCTCGGTCACTACGAGCCGCACTCCGGCACTCCCCTGCGCCACCGGCCGCAGCTCGCTTCCCGGGCTCAAGCCGTGCGCCCAGCCGCCCGCGACGTCGATCGTCCCGTCGCCCTCGACCTGCTCGACTGCAATCCTGCTCCAGGCGCGCGCGCGCCTGACCTCCCCGCCCTGGCGCTCGCCTAGAAACGGGCTCAGGCGCATCGCGGCGTTCCCCGCCAGGACCGGCTGCTGGAACGGCGTCTCGGCGCGCATCCGCGCGTCGGCGCGCAGGAAGGTGTCGATCGCGGGCTCATCTGCCGCGGCATCGCGCATCGCCCGCATCCAGGCCCAGGAGAAGACGCCGTGGCGCTTGCCCAGCTCATCCCAGGTCTCCCACGCGAAGTCGAAGTCCTGGGCCGCGGCGAGGACAAGGGCTCCGCGGTCTTCCGGCGGCGGGCCGGGATCCGCGCCGTCGGCGACGTCGCGAAGGTCCGGGTTCACGCCGCGGGGGCGGGCGCCGGTGGGCAGGCCGCGGGCGCCCGACCCGCTGTGGCAGCTATCTAGGATGACGGTGAGCCGCGCTCCGCGGTCCAGGATGCGGTTGAACAGCCGCCGCAGCTCCTTGTCGCGGATGTCACGCGCCCCCAGCCGGGAATCGGCCGGCACCAGCGATTCGTCGAGCTTATCCGGCTCATCAGAAGCGAGGTTCCTCACCTGGGAGCCGTGGCCCCCAAAATAGAAGAGGAGAACGTCTCCCTGGCCGGCAGACCCCAGCAGGTCGTCCTCGAGAGCGCGCAGGATCGCCGCGCGCGTCGCCGCCTGGTCGATCAGCGTGACGATGTCGTGCGGCGCAAAGCCGTAGCGGGCAACGAGCATCTCCTGCATTGCCAGGGCGTCGTTGACGGCCCCGCCCAGGTTCGGCCAGTCGCGGCCGGGGGCCGGCGGCAAGGCCCCGCGCGCGGCCGGCCGAGGCAGATGCGAAGCGGTATAGTCATCGATCCCCACTAGCAGGGCGCGGCGCTGCCCGGCGCCGGGGCGGACGGCGGCGGCCATCGCATGCGGCGGGGGGGCGGGAGCCTTGCCGTTAGAACCGACAGCCTTCAGGGATGATCCAGAGGTCCCAGCGCCACAGGCGACCAGCGCCCAACAGACGGCCAGCCAGCTTCCGCGGCGGCGAACGCTCGATGGCATGACGGTCCTCCTCGGCGGACCTGCCGGCAGACCCCGCTCGGGTCTGCGCGGCCCGCGGCTGTCCCATAAAGACACCCGCTGGAGCGCGATGTGTCGACAGCCCGCGCCGACCACCCCCTCACCGCCGGCGGTGTCTTCTTGCTGGAAGGCGATAGATGATTGTCTTCATAATACGCGCCATGGACTCCAGAAAGCGCCGAGGGACCTCCCTGGCCAGCAAGTCGAGTGCCATCGCCTTGCTAGTTGTCGCGCTCGTGGTCGGAGCGCTGGCGAATGCCCGGGCGGCGGGCGAGCTCTCGCATGGTTTTGTCCGAGCGGTGGATGAGGTATCGCCCGAACTGCCACCGGCGCAGCCGGCCTTGCAGGCGCAGACCTCCCGCTCGCTGCACCTCCTCCCGCAACGCTCTCGCGACGGCGAGGCGCCGGTCTTCGATGCCGCCCAGTCTGCCGGCCTGTTCGTCGGAGTGCGGCGCTTCCCCAAGGACCCGGAACTCGCCGAGGTCCGCTATGCCGTCGACGATGCCATCGATCTGGCCTTCACACTGGCGCTCGATCTCGACGTGAGATTCCTGCTTCCCGGCAGAGTGAAGCTGGCACTATCAGGGGAGCCCCAAAAGCCGGAATCGCAGCAGCGCCTGCAGGCTCTGAAAAAAGCCGGAGCAACTGTTTATGAAGCGGACCAGGCTGAGATCCTGACGCTCCTTGAATCGCAAGCTGAAGCCGCGGGCCGCGGAGGCATCCTCGTCGTCGCCTTCGCGACCCACGGCTTCAGCGAAGAGGGCAACCACTACCTGGTGACCGCCTCTTCATTGCTCCGGCACCGGGAGACGATGATCCGCGCCGGCAAGGTCTTCGACCTCGCCGCACACTCCGCGGCTTCGCGTCGCCTGCTCTTCCTGGATGCCTGCCGTGAACGACTGACCGCCGATGAGAGGGGCGTCGCTCGGGACCCGCGCAGCGCGGCTAGCCGCGCCCTGGTCGACGCGATCGCCCGGGCTCGCGGCCAGGTCATCTTCTCGGCGGCAGCCTTGGGAGGCTACGCGTTCGACGATGATGGCCTCAAGAACGGCGTCTTCACCGCCGCGGTGCTCGACGGCCTGCACTGCTGGGCGAGGACCGACGAGCGCGGCTTCATCACAGTCGAGACGCTTGCTAGTTACGTCAACGGGCGCGTGACGACGTGGCGGCGGCAGCACCGGGACCCAACTGCTGAAGAAGGCATCGAAACCAACCTCGGCGGAAGCGCGGCCGCGATGGCGCTGGCCGCCTGTTCGCCGCGGCCCCCTCCGGCGTCACAGCCGGTCAGCGGCTCGATCTCGGAGCGCTTCCTGCCGGGGTCTCCCGACGGCCTCCGGCCCTCGGCCACCGTCACAATCGCGGATCGCTCTTTCAATGTCTTCGACGCAAGCGGGATCCGGATCTGGGGACGAGAGGTGGCAGGCACGATCGCGCACGCCGAGGTCGCCGATCTCAACGGGGACGGAAACAAGGAAGTCATCGTCGGCGTCGGTGCGGGGGGAGACGACACCGGCAAGATCATCGCCTTCAGTGGCGCCGGCGAGAGGTTGTGGACCGCGGATACCACGGGTTGTGGACCGCGGATACCACGGCGAGCTTTAACTACACGGGCGGCCGGAGCGGCAGGATGGCGATCAACTCTTTCGTGACCGGAGATCTTTTCCGGCAGGGCACGCGCCAGATCGTCGCTCTCGCGATCGATTCCCAGGCGTGGTACCAGTCGCGCCTGTGCATCTTCGACCACGACGGGAAGCTGCTGTCCTCGTATTGGCATCCCGGCCACTTGCACAAGGTAGTGATCGGCGCTCCGACGCCGTCGGCAGCTCCCCGCATCATCGTGGCCGGGGTCAACAACGATCTGCCATCCTTTCTCACGACCAAGGGACTCGTCGGCGCCGTCTTCATGCTCGATCCGCACAATGTGCGTGGCGAGGCGCCACCGTTTCTCGGCCGCTCAGAGCACGGCTCGCAGCTCTGGTATGGTGTGCTCCTCCCCGAAAACCAGCAGGTCACGAGCCTCGAGCTCACCGACCGCGACCGTGACGGCGCCAAGCAGATCTCGGTCTGGACCTCCACCGGCCACGCCTTCTACCTCGACTTCGCGGGCCACGTCCTCACCGCGTCGGCAACCGACGCTGCGCGCGGCAGCTCGCAGTTCGACCTGCTCGGCGCGCAGGAATGATCCGGCCTGGCGACCATGTCGCTGCGACCACACACGGCCCGGCTGGCAGGGTCCCGCCGTGGCAGGGCCGGCGGGAAAGGGCACTGGTCGTTCTGGGGTGACGGCGCCGGGATCGATCACCTCCACAAGCTGGTCTCCACCTTCGTCACGCTGTCCACGTTCGTGTTCGGGATCTGGGTGTACTACAACAGCGTGCGCCCGGTCTTCGAGAAACAGGCCGAGCTGCGGGCCGAGCGCCAGCGCGTCAAGCAGCTCGACTCGGAGATCAAGAATCTCAAGCAAGAGCGCACGGCGCTGCAGCAGGGGCTGGAGAGATTCCAGAACGCCGCAACCACCCACCGCCGAGCCATCGTCCTCGCCCATCTCATGCAGTTGCGGAGCGAGCTCCGGCGGGACGCCGCGCTGTACCGCCAGCAAGGCCTGGGAGCTTTCGACCTCCGCGTCTATGCGCTAGCCAAGGTTGATGCGTCGCTCAAGCGGCTGGGTCCGGCGCCATCGGACTCTGCCGCGAGCTATCAGAAAGAGGCACTCGAGTTCTTGCGGAGCTTCATCGACCGGACCATCCCGCAGCATGCGACCGACGAGCGGTGGCTCGATCCCCTGCTCGATGCCTACGATCGGCAGCAGCGGACCGCCGCGCCCTGATGCGCTGGATCAGGACGAGAGGCGCACCGTATAGGTGGCCAGAGTCTCCTGCCGCCCCCCGTCGAGACCGTAGACCACGAGTCGATACTCGCCAGGTTTGAGGAAGGAGCGCGGCACCCAGATCTCGAAGGTGTCGTCGCTGCGCCGGCGTAGTCCGGTGGCCGTCCAGATCACTCGCGGCGGTTTCGTGCCGAGGTCCACGATGTCGAGCCGATAGTCGGGGAACCGGGGATTATTGATAAGGGCAGGGATGAGCAGGAGATAATCCGCCTCGGATGGCAGCGGGATCGGCGGCTGTTCAAGCGTGCCGCCCCGCTGTCCGTCCGGCAGCAGCAGGCGGTGCTCGACGTTGTAGCGGGGCTCCCGGAGCTCCTGCTGGAGCTGCCGGATGTCACGTTGAGTGCGCACCAGAAGCCCGGCAAAGAGGACGGCTAGCGCGGCGGCCGCGGCCGCCGAGATGCGCCAGCGCCGCAGCCAGACGGCCACGGGCTCAGACGTCCGCTGCACGTCGCGGCTGGCCTTGGCCCGGCCGGACGTTGGCGCCACCAGCTCGCCGAGGCGCGCCCGCAGCGACGCCCAGTCCTGCTCCTGCTCTTCATCCGAGAGGTAGCCGGCATCGCCCGGCTTGCCTTCGTAGGGAAACGGGAAGGGCTCAAGCGCACGGACCAGCTCGGGATAGTAGACCAGCAGCTTCCGCACCCGGGCCGCCTCGGCTTCGGACAGCTCGCCACGCTCGTATGCCAGCAGCTCTTCTTCGCTGGGAGGCTCGCCTAGCTCGCGGCGACCCGCCGCGCTCAGCTCGTCGTAGGCGGCGGTCCACTCACTCTTCTTGATCATCGTCGTCCTCCCCAGGCGCTGCGGGCCAGTCGAGCCCGGTGGGCTCCTCGCCCAGCCTCTCGCGTAGCCGCTTCTTTGCCTCGCGCAGCCGCGCCTTGACAGCGTCCACAGTGATCCCCATGGCCTTCGCGATCTGCTGGTAGGTGAGACCGCCGAGCCGAAGCAGGAGGGCTCCCCGGAAGCTCTCCGGCAGCTCGGCGATTGCCTCGCGCAGCCATTGCTTGCGGCGCGCCGCCTCCTGCTCCGCGACGAGATCCGTCTCCGGCGTGGCTGGCGGCCCGTCGGTCCAGGGATCCTTCGGCAACAAGTCCGGCTCGACCGGGAACGTCTCCAAGGATACCGTTCTGCCTCGCCTGCTTCTGGACCTGATTTCGTTGAGCACGACATTGCGCACGGTCGTTCTAACGAACGCCCACTCTGCTTCAGGTCCGCCGCCGCGGAACGTGCTCATGGCACGAAAGACACGCATGAAGGCTTCTTGTGCGAGATCGCGAGCCTCCTCCCGGGTAAAGCCGAGGCCGACCACATAGCCAACCGCTGACCGGTAGTACGTCTCATAGAGAAGTCGAAAACGGGAATTCTGGTCTTCGTCGCTCAAGGGGAGCCCTCGTCACAGCACCTTTCCGATTCCATTTTGGCCGTCCGCTCGCTCGCCGGGTGGGAACTATCGTATCTTAGCTCTTAGCTCTACTGCCAAGTTAGGGAGGAAGCTCATGACCAAGACTTCGCCCACGGCTCGGGCGACTGTGAGCGCCGGCCTGTGCCTTCTGCTCGCCGTCTCGCGGCCCGCCGAGGAAGGAAAGGCGCAGGCCCGCAGTGACGGCTCCCGAGAGCTCGCCGCAACGCGCTGGTTTGAGCCGCGGCTGACCGGATCTTCCGTTTGGCAGCCGTGCACTACGCGCCTTCGCCAAGGACATCTCGTCGAGGAGGCGGACTGCCAGGCGCCCCACTCCACGGCGCAGCCGGTGTCTAGGAGCCATGAGGACTGTGACGAGGTGACCGCCACCCATCGAGGAGCTCTGCGGGCTCTGGCGCGGCTGCCCCGCTGCACCGACGCAGCGGTGGACAGGCTGAAGGGCCTGGCCGCCGCCGGGTCGCGCCAGGATGCGGCGAGTTGGAACGATCTCGCGGCCGCTTACTACGTGCGAGCCCAGCGCATGGACGATCCCTCCGATCTGCCGCGCTCGCTCGATGCGGCCGAGCGAGCGGTCGCGGCGGCCCCGCAGCTCCTGGAGGCGCGCTTCAACCGGGCACTGGCCCTGGAGGCGCTGGGATTCTCCGCCGAAGCGCAGGTCGCCTGGGACCACCTACGCCGGGCCGACTCCTCGCGATGGGCCGGGGAAGCCGGTGAGCACTGGACCCGGCTCGAACGGGACCGGGCGCTGCGGGCAGCCACCAGTTGGCCGCTGAACCGGCAGCGGCTGCCCGAGGCTGTCCGCGCCGGCGACCGCACGGCCGTCGCCAAGTTGATCGAGCCGTAT
>DATNKQ010000590.1:0-5534 GCA_035603315.1 Thermoanaerobaculia bacterium | reverse complement strand
GGCGCGCTGCTCGAGCAGTTCTCGCTGCCGACGAGCACGTAGGCGCCGCCGCCGGCGAGGCTGTCGGGAGCGTTGTCGGGGGTCACCGCGCCGCCGGGGCCGGCCTCCACCCGCACGCGGGTGAGGAAGGCCGAGATCGTCTGGCCGGGGGCAGGGTTGCCGAAGCCGCTGCGCAGGGCGACGATGCGGATGGTGCCGTCGGCGGTGAAGTTGCTCGCCGGATCGGCCGCCGTGCCGGCGACCGCGGGATTGGTGCCGGCGCCGTAGGCGAAGGTCACCGTCCCCGCGACGTCGGTCGCCATCCGCACCCAGTAGTCGTTGCCGTTCGCGCCCTTGAAATTGATCGGCCAGGTGGTGTTCGGCGGCACCACAGAGAGGCTGGCCACTTTGAGGAGGAAGGTGACCTTGCCGGCGCCGGGGGCTGCCGGCTCGGCGACGGAGATCTGCTGCACGTCGTGGGCGGGGACGCCGTCGAGCTCGTCGCCCGACGGGTCGGTCACCACGACGGCGCCGGGCTCGGCGCACTTGTTGATCGGCGGCGGCGGCCCCTGGGGCGTCACCATGTTGTCGCAGCCCGGCTTCTCCCCGCTCTCGCCGAGGACGTTTACCGCGCGAGCCTCGTAGCGGGGGTGCTTGGCGGGGTTGAAGCTGCGGTCGACGAAGGCGAAGGTGGCGGCGGAGACGGTGCCGACGACTTTCTGCGGCTGGCCGTCCTGGACGCGGTAGACGCGGTACTTCTTGATCGGGCGGCCGCCGTCGTCGGGCTGCGACCAGGCGACGTGGATACCGCCGCTCGAGAACTCGGCGGTGGTCAGCGGCTCGGCCGGCGGGCTGGGCGGCCGGTCGAAGGCGGCGAAGAGCCCCTTGCCGCCCCGCAGCCGCGCCACCGTGGCGAGAGCGTTCTGGGTGTTGATGGGGGAGTCGACGCAGGGGCCGGTGCAGCCGTCGGCGAAGCCGACCACCGGCCGCCCCCGGCGGTCCAGCTGGAGGTCCAGAAAGTCGAGCAGGTTGCGGCTGCCGTTGTTGCAGCCCAGGGTGCCGCCGGCGCAGATGGTGCCGCGCTGAACAGGGTCGCCGGGGGTGGCGTTGACCGTCGTCCAGGTGGCGCCGCCGTCGTAGGTGTGAGCGACGTAGAGGTACCAGACCGCCGGGCTCGCCGGATCGTCGCCTCCGGAGTTGCCGGTCGCGGTGCCGAGAAAGGCGACGGCGGCGCGGTCGTCGTCGCCGGCGATGGCTGCCGGGAACGCGGTGTCGTGGACGCCGAAGGCGGCGCCCAGGTCGACGGGCGACGACCAGGTCAGGCCGTGGTCGCGGGAGACCGCCACCATCGCCCGGCCGTCGCCGTTGTCGAAGGCGAAGTAGACGGTGCCCTGGGCGCCGACGGCGACCGAGGGGTCCCAGTTGCCGCCCAGGCTGCCGGGCACCCGCCGCACCGTCCAGGTGAGGCCGTTGTCGCTCGACACCGCCATCCCCTGCTGCCCGCCGCACTCTTTGTTGGGCACGTAGGCCGTGCCGTCGGGCGCCACCTTGACGTGGCCGTGGAGGCCGCCGCAGGAGAGGGTGGTGTAGATCGGCACCGCGAGGCCGAAGGTGAGCCCGCCGTCGGGCGACTCGGCGCACTCGGCGAGCGCGGTGTCCTGCGAGCAGTAGTAGACCGCGTGCGGATAGACCGGACCGGCCAGGGGCGGCGCGAAGGGCCCGCCGCCGACCGTCTGGTGATCGACGCCCGAGTTGATCCCCCCGCCCTGGCTGGGGACCCAGTTGTCGCCGTCGTCGTCGCTGTAGGACATCAGGCTGGTCTTGCCCGCGAGCTGCGAGGAGAAGGTGCGCCCCGTCCGCGGGTCGGTGGAGAGGATGGGGTCGAGCGAGGTGATGGCGTTGGGCGGGCTGACGTCCAGCCAGTCGTCCCCCGGCCGCAACTTCGGCGGCGAGGTGCAGTCGTCGAAGCGGAGGCGCAGGGTGTTCAGGCCGGAAAGATACATCACGGTGCCGCCGTCGTCGGCGGTCTCGCTCTTCCAGTCGACCCCCACGCTGGGCTCGCCGGAGCTGTGCCCGCCGGGGTCGGGATGGAGCGTGTAGACGGGCGGCGGTCCGCCGCCCGGAGGGGGCGCCGAGCTGCTCTGCCGCGCCAGCGCGGCGCTGCCGGCAATGGGGACCGCGCCGGCGAAGTTGACCGCCTGCACCGTGTAGGTGCCGGCGGCGGGATTGGCCAGGATCGCCACCTCGTCCTGCCCGGCGCTGTTGCCCGAGCTGGCCACCACCTGGCCGCCGGGGCCGTAGACCTTGAGGTCCCAGTCGTCGGCGCCGGTCACGTGGAGGTTGACCTGGACGGTGAAGGCGAAGGTCGGCGGCACCACGGTGAGCTGGAAGTTGTCGCACAGCGAGTCGCTGGGGCCGCTGCAGCCCACGGCGCCGATGGGTGGCTTGACGTCTCCCTGCCAGGTCACCGTCGGCTGCGCCGCCGAGACCGTCCCCGAGGACGGCGTGGCGGCGTGGGCGGCCGGTGCGCCAACGATCAGAAGTAGTGCTGCTACTAACGCGATGGTAGAGAACAGCGGACGGCGGTTCATAGGGCTCATCCTCCTCTCGATGGCCCGTTTTCTGTGCAGGGATCGTGCCCGGTTGGGAGGGGGAACGCCGGGTGCGGGGGTCCGTTCCGCTACCGGTTCATGCCGGCGCGGAGCTGGGCGAGCTCTTCGGCCAGGCGGTCGAGGCGGGCGATGAGCTCGTCCTGGCGGACCTCCTCCGGGGTCGGCTTCTTGCCCACGAAGATCAGGGTGCCGCCCGGCATGAGCACCGCCTTGTCGACCTCGGCCAAGGTGTCGAAGCCCTGCTTGCGCGCCGCCGCCTCCAGTTGGGCCGGACGGATCAGCTCCTTCTTCAAGCGATCGAACCGGATCTCGCCGTTCTGCACCAGCAGGTCCTCGTCGCCCTCGATGAAGTGATCGATCCGCTGCCGCGAGTAGAGGAAGCGGACGACGAAGTAGTTGACGACGAGGAGCGTCACCGCGCCCAGCATGCCGCCGGCCAGCGAGTTGTCGTTGCCGATGATGGCGTTCTGCACCGCGTTCGACAGCACCAGGAGGACCACCAGGTCGAAGGGGTTGAGCTGGGCCAGCTCGCGCTTGCCGGCGAGGCGCAGGGCTAAGACCAGGAAGAAGTAGACGGCGACGGTGCGGACGATCTTCTCCACCACGGAGATGTCCGGGATCAGCAGGTCATGCCAGATCTTGGGATCCATGTCTCCTCCTCGCCGGTTGCGAGCGCGGGCTTCAAGGGGCTGCTAGGCCCCCATCGCCCGCCGCAGCCACTTGCCCTGCACGCCCTTCAACATCTTCTTCATCCCCCGGTACTGCTTGATCAGCCGGTTGATGTCCTGCACCGAGGTGCCGGAGCCCTTGGCGATGCGCTTCTTGCGGCCGCCGTTCAGGACGTCGGGGCGGCGGCGCTCGAGCGGCGTCATCGAGTTGATGATCGCCTCGACGCGGGTCAGGCCTCCCTCGTCGACCTTGGCGGAGTCGAGCCCGCGCAGCGGCCCCATCTTGGGGAGCATCTCGAGGACCGAGGCGAGCGGACCCATGCGCCGGAGCTGCCGGAGCTGGTCGCGGAGGTCCTCCAGGGTGAACTCCTGGCGGGCGATGCGCCCGGTCAAGCGCTCCGCCTCCTCGTGGTCCAGCCCCTGCTCGGCCTTCTCGATGAGCGACAGGACGTCGCCCATGCCGATCATCCGCGACGCCATGCGCTCGGGATGGAAGAGCTCCAGCTCCTCGGGCTTCTCGCCGACGCCGACGAAGCGGATGGGCACCCGCGCGACGGTGCGGATGGAGAGCGCGGCGCCGCCGCGGGAGTCGCCGTCGAGCTTGGTCAGGATGACGCCCGTGAGCGGCAGGGTGCGCGCGAACTCCTCGGCGCTCTTGACGGCGTCCTGGCCGGTCATCGAGTCGGCGACGAAGAGGGTCTCCTGCGGCGCGAGGAGAGTAGCCAGGCGCCCGATCTCCTCCATCAGAGCGGCGTCCACGTGGAGGCGTCCGGCGGTGTCCATGATCAGCACGTCGTGGCCGCGCTGGCGGGCGGTCGCGAGCGCGCGGGAGGCGAGGTCGAGCACCGCCTCGCCGTCTTCGGGAGCCAGCACCGGCACCTCCACCCGCGCCCCCACCTGCACCAGCTGCTCGACGGCGGCGGCGCGCTGCAGGTCGCCCGCCACCAGGAGAGGATGCTTGCCGCGCTTCTTGAGCCGCAGCGCGAGCTTGCCCGCCGTCGTGGTCTTGCCCGAGCCCTGAAGGCCGCAGAGGAGGATGACCGCCGGCGGCGCCGGCCGGCCGTCGAGCTGGAGCTCCGTCCCCTCCTCGCCCAAGAGCGCCGTCAGCTCGTCGCGCACCACCTTGACCACCTGCTGCGCCGGCGAGAGGCTCGACATCACCTCCTGGCCGAGGGCGCGCTCGCGCACCCGCTCGATGAACGGCTTGACCACCCGGATGTGAACGTCCGCCTCGAGGAGCGCCAGGCGGATCTGCCGCATGGCCGCCGAGAGCGCCTCGGGCGAGACCGTCCCTTCCCCCTTCAGGTTGCGGAAGACCTCCTGGAGCTTCGTCTGCAGACCGTCGAACATGGATTGCCCTCTCTGCCGGCGCGGCATCCTCCGGAGGAGGGCCCAGCGCGGGCCGAGCGATGCTACCACCGCGCTCATCGCACGCTGGCGTGCGAATCCGTCAGCGGGCTTGGGTTGCGGCGGTCGGGTGCGCCCGCAGGGCGCGGGTGTCCATGCCGTCGGTCGTCAGGCAGTAGCGGCCGAGGCTCGCCACCGTGCTGGCGACCGTCACCAGGACGAAGAGGAGGACGAAGAGGCCGGCGAGGAGCCGCTGGCGGCGGGAGAACCGCCGGGGTGTCTCGTCCGCGAGCGGCCGTTCGAGAAGGCCGACGGCGTTGACGCGCGGCAGCTCGGGCGGAGGGTTGGGAGTTGAGGGAGCGGGCATCTCGTGGCCGGTCCGGCCGCCGCGCGGCGGCCGAGTCCCGACACCCATGATACGGCGCTCACCGGCGGCTCGGCTTCGTCCCTAAGGTCCCGAGACTGGACACTAGTACCAGCCGTTCCCCTCCGGGTTGCGCAGCGCCTGGACGAGGCTCCGCTCGGCGTTGGCGACCCAGCGCGCGAAGTCGTCCTCGTAGGGGACGACGACGTAGCGGACGACGCCGGCCGCGGCGTGGAAGTGGTTGTGGTAGGCCGCGAAGTCGCGCTCCGAGCTGCTGGCGCCGAGGGTCGACTGGACGCCGGGCGCGAGGAAGATCACGTACACCGCGCTGGCGTCGAGCGGCCCCGCGGGTCCCTTCCCCACCGCGCTGTCGAGCCGCCGCTGGATCTCGAGGTCCGAGATCGACTTCGGGCGCGCCGGATCGACGCCGTCCTCGCGCGCCTGGCCGGCGTGGCCGCGGGCCGCCAGGGCCTCCATCGCCTGCGACTCGCGGCGGCGAATCATGTCGTCCCCCCAGCCGCTGCCGAGGAAGACCGTCCGGACGTTGCCGCGGGCGATGACCGG
>DATNKQ010000582.1:0-3564 GCA_035603315.1 Thermoanaerobaculia bacterium | reverse complement strand
CGCTGGCTGCTCTGGCCGCCGAAGCCGTTGCCGCCGTCGACGAAGCGGAGGTAGGTCCGGCCGGCGGCGGTCAAGAGCACGCGAGCGCCGACGGCGGCGCGGTTCGACCGTGTGCCCGAGAGCACGAAGTCGACCCAGTGGCGGGGCAGCGGCAGGACGTTGTGGTAGAGGTAGGGAGCGGCGCCGGCGTTGGCGACGAAGAGGTCCTGCCGGCCGTCGTTGTCGAAGTCGGCGACGGCGATCCCCCGCCCGTCGCGCGTCGAGTCGAGGCCGTGGCGGGCCGCTTCGTCCTTGAACTGCCGGCCCTCCAGGTTGTGGAAGAGGCGCTTCTTCTCGTAACCGGAGAGCGACTTCTTCCCCATCGGCGGCCAGTTGCGGGCGTCGGCGAAGTCGATCCCCGGCTTGACGATCATGGCGAAGATGTCCGGCACGTAGCTCTCCGGCCCCGCCGAAACCCAGCCGTTGACGGCGTAGAGGTCGAGCCAGCCGTCGTTGTCGTAGTCGATGAACTTCGCCCCCCAGCCCCAACCGGTGTCGTAGGTGCCGGTCTCGCGCGCCACGTCGGTGAAGGTCAGCTCGCCCTGGGCGTTTTTGCCGTTGTTGTGCCAGAGGAAGTTGCCCTCGCGCATGTAGTCGTCGGTGATGTTGGTGACGTAGATGTCCAGCCGGCCGTCGTTGTCGAAGTCCCCCCACTCGGCGTTCATCCCCTTCTTGGTGTCGAAGCCGATGGCGGTCGCCGTCTTGTCGCTGAAGGTGCCGTCGCCGTTGTTGAGGAAGAAGCGGTCGGTGCCGAAGTCGCAGGCGACGTAGAGGTCGTCGTTGCCGTCGCCGTCGGCGTCGCCGTGGCCGACGTCGAGCGTCCAGCCGGAGAGCTGCAGGCCGGCCTTCCGGGTGACGTCGGTGAAGCTGAAACGGCCGTTCTTGTCGGGGCCGTTGTTGTGCCAGAGGGTTACGCCGCCGCCGTTCTGGGCGGTCTCGAAGCTCTCGGGGAAGAAGCGCGGGGTGTCGGGATGGAAGAGGTTGACGGGCTGGAAGTAGTTGCCGACCAGGATGTCCACGTAGCCGTCGCGGTCGTAGTCGAAGGCGATGGCGGTGATGGCGTTGGCGTAGCGGTCGAGGCCGGCCTCGCGGGTGACGTCGCGAAACTTGCCGCCGCCGAGGTTCTCGAAGAGCTGGTTGTGGCCGAAGCGCACCACCAGAAGGTCCGGCCGCCCGTCGTTGTTGTAGTCCAGCCAGAGGGCGTCGGCGGTGGCATTTTCGGCGTCGTTGCCGTCCGCCACCCCGGCCTCCGCCGCCACGTCGGTGAAGGTCAGGTCGCCGTTGTTATGGTAGAGGTGGTTCTTGCCGCCCACCGACGAGTCGGTGACGAAGAGGTCCTCAAAGCCGTCGCCATCGTAGTCGCCGGCCGCCGCCGCGGCGCCCAGCGCCGTATAGCCCGCCATGATCTCGGCGTAGGGGTTGTCGAACTTGCGGGTCGAGTGCGGGCGGGCGAGGCCCGCCGCCGCCGTGCGGTCCTCGAACCAGCGCTCGGCGGGCGGCCGCGAAGGAGCGGGCGCCGCTCCCTGGCGGGCGGCCCCCTCCGCTCGCAAACTTGCGAGCGCGCCAAGCACCAACAGCGCCAGGCCGCCGACGAGGCCGGCAAGCAGGGCGCCTCTCATCGCCCGCGAGCCCGGTAGCGCTTCTCCACCAGCCCCTCCCTTCCCTCCGTCACCTCGACGATGCGGTCGGCGGCGACCCGCGCGAAGCGCTGGGTGATCCCCGAGCGCGGCCAGCGCACCGTCAGCTCGTCGACCGCGTCCGCCGTCCCCAACCCGAAGTGCTGGCGCAGCGTGTTCTGCGAGCCGTAGCCGTCCCCCAGCGCCACCTCGCGGATCTGCCGCTTGCCGCCGGCGGTGACGGTCACCCGCGCGCCCACAGCGTCGCGGTTGCTGCGGGTGCCGACGAGCTCGACCGCCAGCCAGTGGTGGCGGCCGTCCGCCACCGCCACCTCATTTCTGAGGAGAGCGTGGCGGTCGGTCGAGGCGGCGACGGCGATGTCGAGGGCGCCGCGATTCCAGAAGTCGGCGACGGCGATGCCGCGGCTGTTCAAGAGGAGGTCCGTTCCCGCCGCCGTGCCGATCTCCTCGAAGGTGCCGTCGCCCTGGTTGCGCAGGTGGCGGTTGCGCTCCCAGCCGTGCCAGGAGCTCCGCCCAAAATTCTTGGGATCGAAGAAGGCGCCCATCTTGTAGTCGGCCTGCCGGGAGACGACGTTGTCGAGGAAGTCGAGCTCGATCTCCGTCCCCTTGTCGTTGTAGACCCAGCCGTTCGCCGAGTAGATGTCCTGCCAGCCGTCGTTGTCGAAGTCGGCGAAGGCGGAGCCCCAGAACCAGCCGATGGGGTTGGCGCCCGCCTTCCAGGTCGTGTCCTCGAAGGTGCCGTCGCCGCGGTTGCGCAGGAGGGTGTTGCCGGACGCCATCTGCTGGAACATCGCCACGAAGTCGGGACCCGACTGGCGGAACATCTCCAGATAGAGCGGCAGGTCGCTCTTCCAAACTCCCTGCCGGAACGAGGTCAGCATGTAGCGGTTGACCGTCGGCGCTTCGGCGAACCAGGCCGACTCCGAGCGGATCTGGGCGACGTAGAGGTCGAGGCGGCCGTCGTTGTCGTAGTCGCCGAAGGAGGCGCTCATGCCGGCGCCGTAGGCGAGGGTGCCGCTCTGGACGGTGACGTCCTTGAAGGTGCCGTCGCGCTCGTTGTGGTAGAGCGTCTTCCGGCCGAAGTCGTTGGCCACCAGGAGGTCGGGCCAGCCGTCGTCGTCGTAGTCGCCGAAGGCGGTGCCGAGACAGAGCCCGGGATCGCCGACCCCGGCCCGGCGGGTGACGTTAGTGAAAGTCCCGTCTCCGTTGTTGTGGTAGAGCTGGTTGGGCTCGCCGTTGCGGGCGTAGAAGGTCGGCGGGATGGTCTTCCGGGGGTCGAGGTAGCGGCCGACGTAGAGGTCGAGGCGGCCGTCGTTGTCGTAGTCGCCCCAGGAGGCCACCGTCGTGCAGCAGTCCTCGCCGATGCCCGATCGGGCGGTGACGTCGGTGAAGGTGACGCGGCCGGCGGCGTCGGGCCCGTTGTTGTGGAAGAGCTGGTTGGGGCGGAAGGTGCGGCTGACGAAGAGGTCCCTCCAACCGTCGTTGTCGTAGTCGGCGAAGAGGGCGACCGAGACGCCGTCGAGGCCGGACAGACCGGCCGCCGCGGTGACGTCCTCGAAGGTGCCGTCGCCGCGGTTGCGGAAGAGCTTCGACTCCACGCCGTCGGGGATGAAGAGGTCGTAGAAGCCGTCGTTGTCGAAGTCGGCGGCGGTGATGCCGGCGGGGCCGTAGCGGATCATGCCGAAGCGCAGCGGCCGGTCGAGGAAGCCGGGATAGGTGCGGTTGGCGAAGTCGACGCCGGCGGCATGGGCGACGTCGACGAACTGCGGCCGGGCCGCGATCACCCGCTCGCCGTCCAGGAGCGCCGCGCGCCGGATCTGCCAGCTCCCGTCGTTTGCAGGAGAGGGGTTGAGGACGGCGCGGAGGCGGGCGCGGTCGATGCCGGCCC
>DATNKQ010000563.1:0-2946 GCA_035603315.1 Thermoanaerobaculia bacterium | reverse complement strand
GCGGTCCCGCCGGGTGCCGGCGCGCCCGGGTTGGCGCCCCCCGGTGGAGTGCCGAGTGGTTGTGCGACGCGGTAGGCGGCGAGGCTCGAGCCCGTCGCCACGAACACCCGTCCGCCGCCCGCGCTCGGCGAGCCGAAGTGGTCTACCACCGGGCTCGGAAGGGTCTCGGTGTAACGGGTCGCGCCGCTGGCGGGATCGAGGCCGTAGAGCTTGGTCGCTTCGCCTTTGACGCCGCCGATCGACCACACGAGGCCGGCCGAGACGATCGGCCCTCCGAACGAGTCACCCGGCCCGCGCCACATCGGCGTGAACGTCCGCGCCGCCTGGTTGTAGGCGAGGGCCTGCACCCCGCTCGTGCACGGTATGTAGATGACGCCGCCGGCGAAGGCGTCCCCGCCGAAGCTGCCGCTGCCGCCGCACACCTGCTGGCTGTAGACGGCATGCGCGCCGGAGGCCATCCCCGCCTCATCGATCAGGTATCCGATGCCCGTCTTGCCGGCCTGGAACAGCAGGCCCCCTGGCAGCGGCTCGGGGCCCGCCGAGGAGAGGTCGCGGTCGCTGTTGCTTTCGCTAGCCCAGTTCGGCGTGGCGAAGCTGCCGAGCAGGTTCGCCGAGGAGTCGAGCTTGACGACGCTGTCGGAGTAGTCATACGTCGAGACTTTCTGCCCGGAGGGTGGGTTCGGGTTGCCGGTGGCGGCGTAGATGTGCCCTTCGCCGTCCACCGCCGGTCCGCTCGCCGCCCAGATGCCGCCACCGGTTTCGGCGGGGGCGGCGATCGGGACCTGCCATTGGGACGACGCTCCGCCGGCCTCGGGTACGGTGACCAGCGCGCCCCGGTATTTGGCGCAGTCGCCGTCGTTGCCGCCGAAGCCGAACACCACCCGGCCCTGGTCGAGGTTGAGGGCGGTCCGCTGGAGCAGCGCCTTCGGGTCGGCACCGGGCGGATCGACGGGAGTCCTCAGGACCTGTTCCCCGTTCGCGAGTCTCAGCCCCACCAGCAGGTGGTGCGCTTCCGATCTGCTCGGGTCCCAGGTGTCGGCGACCGCGTAGATGACCTGGGTGGAGACGTCGATCACGGGCGTGCCGACGACGCCGACGGTGGGGAAGATGTCGCCGCAGGGAAGCGCCGATGACGGCACGGGCGCGCCCACGCTCCTGCTCCAGAGAACCGCGCCGGTAGCCGCGTCCAATGCGTAGATCTGATCGCCGACGGTGGCGGCGTAGACCCGGCCGCCGAGCACGAGCGGCTGCCCCCAGATCGGAGCTCCCAGGTTGCTCGACTGCCAGGCGAGGGCCGGCACGAGCCGTTCGCCCGCTTCGGGATCTTCGCCAGATCGCAACGGATCGTGGTGGTAGGTGGTCCACGCCGGTTCGCTCCCCGCGGCCTGTGTCAGCGGACCCGCGAGCTGGCACGCCAGCAGGGCGCACAGCAGCCCGCCGCCGGCCTGCGCCGGGAGCCTCGCCATCCTTGTCGCGGCCCGCCGGGTTGCGCCCGCAGGCATGCGCAGCCGAACGCGCATGGCGGTAACGCTACCGGCTCGTCTCTCGGAGGGATCCTCGCTGGTTAGTCTCCGGGCATGCGCGAGGTGCTCCCCGGGGTCTTTCACTGGACCTCCATCCATCCGCGGATTCACGTCGAGGTGTCCTCCTACTGGCTCGAGAATGCGGGGGTCCTGATCGACCCGCTGGTGCCCCGGGAGCAGGGACTGGACTGGTTCTCGGGGCGCTCGGTGGCACCCACCGCGATCCTCCTCTCCAACCGGCACCACTACCGCGACTCGGACCGCTTCGTCGAGCGGTTCGGCTGCTCCGTGCACTGCAATCGGCTCGGCCTGCACGAGTTCTCCGATGGACGAATGGTCGAGGGCTTCGACGTCGGCGATCGACTTCCCGGGGGCGCGGTGGGCTTCGAGCTGGACGCGATCTGCCCGGATGACACCGCCCTGTACCTGCCGCGGGACGGCGCGGTGGCGCTCGCCGACGGCGTCGTGCGCGGCGGCCCGCGGGGACAGGAAGGCTCCCTTGGGTTCGTCCCCGACTCACTGATGGATGACCCGCCTGTGACCAAGGTCGCGCTCGTGGCCGCGTGCGCCCGCCTCCTGGCGGAGCTCGAGTTTTCTCATCTGCTGCTCGCTCACGGCGGCCCGGTGATCGATGACGGCCGCACCCAGCTGCAGGAGCTCGTCGACGCGGGCGGACGCACCGCCTGAGATCCGGGCATGTGGAGGAATACGGGCAGACGGACGGGTCGTTTGCGCGCCGCGAGCGCCGGAGCTAGGCTCATTCCACAATGCGCGTACTCGTCACAGGCGCCAGTGGTTTCATCGGCGGAGTGCTCTGCGAGATGCTCCAGCATCGGGGGCACGAGGTCGTGGCGCTGGTGCGTCGTCCCGGCTCGGAGCCGGCGGGAACGCGCGGCGTCGCGGGGGACCTGGCTGACGGCCGGCGGCTGGCCGGGGCGCTCGTGGGTGAGCGCCCCGATTGCGTGATCCATCTCGCCGCGGAGATCGCTTCCCAGCGAAGCGAGCGCAAGGTTCGCGAGGTCAACGTGGAGGGGACGAAGCGACTCGTGGATGCCTGCCTGGCAGTCGCCGGCTCGGACCCCGCCGCCGGGCCCAGGATGGTTTTCTCCTCGACTGTCGTGACCGGGGACGCGCGTGGCGCGCTTCTCACCGAGGAGGACCCCCTGCCGGTACAGACGCCGTATGGGCGCTCGAAGCAGGAGGGCGAGCGCCTGATCCTGCAATCGGGGCTGCCCGCCGTGGTGATCCGCCCGTCGCACGTCTACGGGCCCGGCGGGTGGTACGCGAACGAGCTCCTGCCCCGCCTGCGCCAGCCCGGCCGCTTCGCCGTGATCGGCAGCGGGGAGAACCTATGGGATGTTGTGCACGTGGACGACGTCGCGGCAGCACTCGTCCTGGCCGCGGAGACCGCTCCGCCCGGATC
>DATNKQ010000556.1:0-4820 GCA_035603315.1 Thermoanaerobaculia bacterium | reverse complement strand
AGGTGGGCCGCCGCGGCTTCCCGCACCGCCGGGTGGTGGCCTGCCGGGACGTCGAGGAAGCGCCGGCTTCGATCGCGGCTCTGAAGGCACAAGACGATTCCCTCGCGGCGCTACCGGAGGGGCCGGAGGGCGAGCGGCTGGTCGCCGTCGCCCGGGGTTGGCTGGCGGGGGCGCCGGCCGACTGGACCCGCCTGCACGCCGGCCGGCGTCGGCTGCGGGTGCCGCTGCCGACCTATCCCTTCGAGCGCGAGAGCTACTGGATCCCGGCGCCGGGCGCCGCGGGCGCGCCGTCGGCGGCCGTTCCGGCGGCGATCGCTTTCTCGGCGGGTGAGGCTCACGCCGAGACCGTGGAAGCTGCGGCGGTTTCGACGCCGGCGGCGGCCGCCCAGGTGTTCCATCCCCGGCCCAAGCTGTTCAACGCCTTCGAGGAAGCGCGGGACGAGGGCGAGCGCAAGGTCGTGCAGATCTGGCAGGAGATCCTCGGCGTCGAGCCGGTGGGGGTGCACGACAACTTCTTCCAGCTGGGCGGCCACTCGCTGCTCGCCACCCAGGTCCTGTCGCGGGTGCGCGAGGGCTTCGGGGTCGAGTTCCCCCTGGCCCACCTCTTCTCGTTCCCCACCGCCGCCGAGCTGGCGGAGGCGATCGGTTTCCTCCTGCAGGAGAGCCGCGGCGGGGGCGCCGCCGGCGAGGCGGGCACGGCGAGGATCGAGCGCAGCGCGCTCCGCGCCAGCGGCGGCCCCTTCCCTCTCTCCTTCTCCCAGCAGCGCCTCTGGCTCATCGACCAGCTCGAGCCCGGCAACCCCCTCTACAACGAGCTTCGGGGGGTGCGCATCGCCGGCCGGCTGGCGGTGCCGGCGCTGGCCGCCAGCCTGGCG
Source organism: Thermoanaerobaculia bacterium (assembly GCA_035603315.1). GTDB lineage: Bacteria > Acidobacteriota > Thermoanaerobaculia > Multivoradales > UBA5704 > DATNKQ01. The sequence continues at coordinate 3,945 of DATNKQ010000556.1, read as the reverse complement.
GAGATCGTGCGGCGGCACGAGGCCCTGCGGACGACCTTCGCCCTCGTCGAAGAGACGCCCGTGCAGCGCATCGCGCCGCACCTCGACCTGCCGCTGCCCGTGATCGATCTCGAGGCGCTGCCGGCGGAGCGGCGGGAGGCCGAGCTGCGCCGCCTGGCGATCGCCGAGACACGCCGCCCCTTCGACCTCGCCCGCGGGCCTCTTTTGCGGACCCGCCTGCTGCGCGTCGACAGCCGCGATCACCTGCTGCTCCTGAACGTTCACCACATCGCCAGCGACGGCTGGTCGACGGCGGTGATCGTGCGGGAGGCGGCGGCGCTCTATCGCGCCTTCTCCGCGGGCGAGCCGTCGCCGCTTCCGGAGCTGCCCATCCAGTACGCCGACTTCGCCCACTGGCAGCGCGAGTGGCTGCGCGGCTCCGTGCTGGAGGAGCTCATCGCTTACTGGACGCAGGAGCTCGGCGGCGCTCCCGCCGTGCTCTCTCTTCCTACCGACCGCCCGCGCCCGCCGGCGCAGAGCTACGAGGGCGGGAGCGAGCCGCTGGCGCTCTCCGCTCGCCTCACCAGGGCCCTGGAGGAGCTCAGCGAGCGCGAGGGCGTCACCCTCTTCATGACCCTCCTTACCGCCTTCCAGGCGCTGCTCCACCGCGCCAGCGGCCAAGAGGACATCCTCATCGGCTCGCCGATCGCCAACCGCAACCGGCCCGAGATCGAAGACCTCATCGGCTTCTTCGTCAACACCCTGGTGCTGCGCGGGCGGCCGTCCCGCGATCTCACCTTCCGCCAGCTCCTGGCCCAGACGCGGACGGCGGCGCTCGGCGCCTACGCCCACCAGGACCTTCCTTTCGAGAAGCTGGTCGAGGAGCTGCGGGTCGAGCGCACCCTCGCCCACAGCCCGCTCTTCCAGGTGATGTTCGCCCTCCACAACGTGCCGGCCGAATCGCTGGCGATGCCGGGCATGACGCTCACCCCCTGGGAGGTCCATGGCGGGATGGCCCGCTTCGAGCTGCTGCTGGCGATGACGCAGGTCGAAGGGGGCATCACCGGCACCCTCGAGTACCGGACCGACCTTTTCGAGGCCGCCACCGTGCGGCGGCTGACCGAGCACTTCCGGGCGCTCCTGGAGGAGGTGTCCCTCGATCCCGGCCGCCGGCTCTCCGATCTCATCCTGCTGACCGCTGCGGAACGCCACCAGGTGGTGACCGAGTGGAACGACGCGGCCACCGACTTCGCGGAGGGCGACCGCTGCCTGCACGAGCTGATCGCGGCGCAGGCGGAGCGGACGCCCGAGCGGGTGGCGGTCGTCGACGAGAGCGGGCAGATCACCTACCGCGAGCTCGAGGCGCGCGCCGGCCGGCTGGCGGGACATCTGCGCTCGCTGGGCGTGGGCCCCGAGGTGCTGGTGGCCGTCGGCGCCGAGCGCTCGGTGCAGATGGTGGTCGGGCTGCTCGCCGTCCTCGAGGCCGGCGGGGCCTATGTGCCTCTCGACTCCGGCTATCCCGACGACCGCCTGGGCTTCATGCTGGAGGATTCCGGCGCGCCTGTGCTGCTCGCCGACGAGCGCCTGGCGCCGCGGCTCGCCCGCCACGGGGAGGCTCGCCTCGTGGTCCTGGACGGCGGCGAGGAGGGCTGGAGCGACGCCGGCCCGGCGAGGGTGCGCACAGCCGCGGATTGCGCCGCCTACGCCATCTACACCTCCGGCTCGACCGGCCGGCCCAAGGGGGTGATCAACACCCACCGCGGCATCGTCAACCGTCTGCGCTGGATGCAGGAGACCTACCGCCTGTCCGGCGAGGACCGGGTCCTGCAGAAGACGCCGGCGAGCTTCGACGTCTCGGTCTGGGAGTTCTTCTGGCCGTTGATGGTGGGAGCGCGGCTGGTGATGGCGCGCCCCGGCGGCCACCAGGACGCCGCCTACCTGGCGCAGACGATCGCCCGCGAGGGGATCACGACGATGCATTTCGTCCCCTCGATGCTCGGCGCCTTCCTCGAGGAGATGGAGATCTCGCGCTGCAGCTCGCTCAAGCGGGTGTTCTGCAGCGGCGAGGCGCTGCCCTTCGCCCTCCAGCAGCGTTTCCATGCCCTGGTGGACGCCGAGCTGCACAATCTCTACGGGCCGACGGAAGCTGCCGTGGACGTGACCTTCCAGGCCTGCTTGGCCCCGGCTCCGGGAATCACGGCGGCCGATCGCGCGCCGATCCCGCCGACCCCTCCGACCCCTCCGATCGTGCCGATCGGCAGGCCGGTCGCCAACACCCGCATCCATCTGCTGGACAGCGGGCTCTGGCCGGTGCCGCTGGGCACCGTCGGCGAGCTCTACATCGGCGGCGTGCAGCTCGCCCGCGGCTATCTCGGCCGCCCCGACCTGACCGCCGAGCGCTTCGTGCCGGACCCCTTCGCCGCGCTCAGGGGGGAGCCCGGCGCCCGCTTGTACCGCACGGGCGACCTGGCCCGTCACCTGCCGGACGGCGTCGTCGAGTACCTGGGACGGCTGGACCACCAGGTCAAGGTGCGGGGGCTGCGCATCGAGTTGGGGGAGATCGAGGCTGCCATCCGCGAGCAGGCGGCCGTCGCCGACTGCGCCGTGCTGGCGCGCGAAGAGGCCGGGGGCAGCAAGCTCCTGGCGGCCTACGTCGTCGGCCCGCAGGGGCCGGCGATGGAGGAGGGCCTGCGGCGTCTCCTGGAGAAGCGGCTGCCGGAGTACATGGTGCCGGCGGCCTTCGTCTTCCTCGATGCGCTGCCTCTCACGCCCAACGGGAAGGTGGACCGCCGGGCCCTGGCCGCCCTGCGGCTAGAGCGCACGGCGCAGCCGGCCTCGCGGCCGCCGCGCACGCGGCGCGAGAAGATCCTGGCCGCGATCTGGGAGGGCGTCCTGGGCCTCGACCGGGTGAGCGTTCACGACAACTTCTTCAAACTCGGCGGCGACTCCATCCTGAGCATTCAGATCGCCGCCCGCGCCCGCCGGGCGGGCCTGGTGATCACCCCCAAACAGCTCTTCGAGCGGCCCACCGTGGCCCTCCTGGCGGAGGTCGCCCAGGTGGCGCGGATCGACGCCGAGCAGGGTCCGGTCGACGGCCCCGCGCCGCTCACCCCCATCCAGCGCTTCTTCTTCGAGCAGGAGCTCGAGGAGCCCGACCATTTCAATCAGGCGGTGATCCTTGAGACGCCGGCCGATCTCGACATCGGCGTCCTCGCCGCCGCGCTCGCGACCCTCGTCCGGCATCACGATGCCCTCCGCCTGCGCTTCGTGCGCGAGGGCGCGGATTGGCATCAGTTCCACGCCCCAGCTCCGGAGCCGGCGTCGGCGGCTCCCTTGACGGCGATCGATCTCTCGCCCCTGCCGGCGCGCAGCAGGCGCCCGGCCATGGCGCGAGCCATGGCGGCGGCGCAGCGCGGCCTCGACCTCGCGCGCGGCCCCCTCCTGCGGGCGGTCTGGTTCGACCTCGGGCCGCGGTCGGTCGGGCGGCTGCTCGTCGCCGTGCATCACCTGGTGGTCGACGGCATCTCGTGGCAGATCCTGCTCGAGGACCTGGAGACCGCCTACCAGCAGCTGGCGGCGGGCCGGGAGGCCGAGCTACCGGCCAAAACGGTCTCCTGGCGGCGCTGGGCGGAGCTGCTCAGCTGGCAGGTGCGCTCGGGCGCCCTCAAGGAGGAGCTGGCCTTCTGGCTCGCGCAGCCCGCCGAGGCGATGCCTCTGCCGGTCGATGGCCCGGGCGGGGCCAACACCGTCGGCCGCTCGGCATCGCTCTCGCTCGAGCTCTCCTTCGAGGAGACCGAGGCTCTCCTCCTGGCGGCGCCCGCGGCCTACCGCACCGGCGTCGCCGACCTGCTGTTGACCGCTCTCGTCCAGGCCTTCGCCCGCTGGACCGGAGAGGATCGCCTCCTCCTGCACCTGGAGGGCCACGGCCGCGAGGAGATCCTCGACGACCTCGACCTGTCCCGGACC
>DATNKQ010000553.1:0-6003 GCA_035603315.1 Thermoanaerobaculia bacterium | reverse complement strand
CGGCCGGCGCGCCGAGCCGGCGCAGTTCGCCAACGTCATCATCAAGGCGCGGCCGGACGGCACCCTCGTCAAGCTGCGCGACGTCGGCACCGTCGAACTCGGGGCCGAGAACTACAACACCAACCTGACCTTCAACGGCTTCCCGGCGGTCGGCTTCGCCGTCCTCCAGCTCTCCTCCGCCAACGCCCTGGACGTCGACCGCGCCGTGCGCGCCGAGCTCTTGCGGCTGTCGCAGCGCTTTCCTCCCGGCTTCCGCTACAAGGTCGCCTTCGACACCACGACCGTCGTCGGCGAGTCGATCCGCGAGGTGCTGATCACCTTGATCGAGGCGATCCTCTTCGTCATCGCCGTCATCTTCCTCTTCCTCCAGGACTGGCGCACCACGCTCATCCCTGCCATCACCATCCCGGTGGCCCTCGTCGGCACCTTCGCCTTCGTCAAGCTGCTCGGCTTCTCGATCAACACCCTGACCCTCTTCGGCATCACGCTGGCGACCGGCCTCGTCGTCGACGACGCCATCGTCGTCATCGAGAACATCCAGCGCCACATCTCGGAGGACGGCACCAGCGCCATGATCGCGGCGTCGGCGGCCATGCGCGAGGTGACCGGCGCGGTGGTCGCCACCTCGCTCGTCCTCATCTCGGTCTTCGTGCCGGTCGCCTTCTTCCCCGGCACGACCGGCCTCCTCTACAAGCAGTTCTCGCTCACCATCGCCTTCTCGATCGCGCTGTCGGCGTTCAACGCGCTCACCCTGACGCCGGCGCTCGCCGCCCTCTGGCTGGGGCGCGGCGAGCAGCCGCACGGGGCGTTCTTCCGCGGCGTCAACCGCGGCATCGCGGGCTTGACGGCCTTCTATCGCCGCACCCTCGACACCCTCATGCGGCTGCGCTGGGTGATGGTCGCCGTCTTCCTCGTCGGGCTCGCGGCGACCGTCTGGATCGTCCGCCGGGTGCCGACCGCCTTCGTCCCCGACGAGGACCTGGGCTACCTGATCGTCAACGTCCAGGCGCCCCAGGGCGCCTCGCTCGAGTACACGACGGCGGTGGCCAACCAGGTGCAGGCGCTGGTGGCCAAGACCCCCGAGGTGGTCAGCGTCTTCTCCGTCACCGGCTTCAGCTTCGCCGGCAGCGCGCCCAACCGCGGCGTCATCTTCGCCAGCCTGAAGCCGCTTTCTGAGCGGCGGGGCGAGCAGCACTCCGCCCAGGCGGTCGTCGGCCGGCTCCTGGGGCCGCTCTTCGCCGTCCCGGGGGCCAGCGTGGTGGCCTTCCTGCCGCCCGCCATCAACGGGCTCGGCACCTACGGCGGCTTCCAGTTCGAGGTCGAGGACCAGGCCGGCGGCACCGTCGAGGGGCTGGAGCAGGCCACCCACGACCTCATCGCCCAGGCGGCGAAGACGGCCGAGCTGCGCGGCCTCTTCTCGAGCTTCACCGCCAGCGACCCGCAGCTCCTGGTGACCATCGACCGCGACAAGGCGAAGAGCCTGGGGGTGTCGCTCGGCGCCGTCACCGACACCCTGCAGGTCTTCCTGGGGTCGGTCTACGTCAACGACTTCGACTTCAACAACCGCGCCTACCGCGTCTTCGCCCAGGCCGCCAGCCGCTTCCGCTCGCAGCCCAAGGACATCCGCCAGTTCTACGTGCGCTCGGACGGCGGCCAGATGGTGCCGCTCGCCAGCCTCGTCAAGGTCACCGAGACGACGGCGCCGCAGGTCATCTCCCACTACAACCTCTTCCGCTCCTCGGAGATCTTCGGCTCGGCGGCGCCGGGAACCAGCTCCGGCCAGGCCATCGCCGCCATGGAGGCGCTGGCGAAGCGGACGCTGCCGCAGGGGATGGGCTACGACTGGTCGGGCCTGTCGTTCGAGGAGATCCGCTCGGGCGGGCAGTCGCTGCTGCTCTTCGGGCTCGGCCTCCTCGTCGTCTATCTGACGCTGGCGGCGCAGTACGAGAGCTTCACCCTGCCGTTCATCATCCTCCTGGCCGTGCCGCTCGCCATCTTCGGCGCTCTGTCCGCGCAGGCGATCCGCGGCCTGCAGGACGACGTCTACTGCCAGATCGGGCTGGTCATGCTGATCGGCCTGGCGGCCAAGAACTCGATCCTCATCGTCGAGTTCGCCGAGCAGCTGCGGGCCAAGGGCGCCGGCATCGTCGAGGCGGCCATCCAGTCGGCGCGCATCCGCCTGCGCCCCATCCTCATGACCTCCTTCGCCTTCATCCTCGGCGTGCTGCCGCTGGTCTTCGCCTCCGGTGCTGGCCAGGCGAGCCGCCACTCCGTCGGCACCGCCGTCTTCGGCGGCATGATCGTCTCGACCCTCCTGAACCTGGGCCTCATCCCGGTGCTCTACGTCATCATCCGCACCCTCAACCCCGGCCGCCCGGGGGCGGGGCGGGAGGCGGCACCCGAGCCGGCGCCGCCGCCGGCGACGTAGAAGCACCGTCAGGCTTCTTTTTCTTCGGCGGCTCCGTGGGCAGCGGCTTCCGCGGCAGCGGCGCGGGGCGCATGGCGGCGTCGTAGAGGAAGGAGGCGAGCACCACCGCCGCCTGCTTGAGGTCGGCGGCGCGCACGCGGTCGTAGACGTCCAGGTTGGTGTGGTGGGTGCGGGACGAGTAGTCGAGCTCGTCCTGGATGAACTGGAAGCCGGGAAGCCCCGCGCGCTCGAAGGGGACGTGGTCGGTCCCGCCGGTCGAGCGCAGGGAGACCGTCTCGGCACCGAGGTCGCGCAGCGGCTCCAGCCAGGCCTCGAAGATGGGCTTGACCGCGGCGTCGTTCTCGGCGTAGATGCCGCGGATCTTGCCGCTGCCGTTGTCGAGGTTGAAGTAGGCGGCCAGCTTGGCGTGCTCGGGCTTGACCTGCAGCGGCCAGGTGGGGTCGCGGAGCGGTGGCGGCAGGAGCTTCTGGGCGGGGTCGGCCGACTCCGGCCGGCTGGCGAAGTGGTCCTTCACGTAGTAGTAGGAGCCCAGGAGGCCCTCCTCCTCGCCCGTCCAAAGGGCGACGCGGATCGTCCGCCGGGGCTTGGCGCCCACCGCCTCCAGGATGCGCGCGGCCTCCATGACGACGGCGCAGCCCGCCGCGTTGTCGGTCGCCCCGGTGCCGGCGTGCCAGGAGTCGAGATGGGCGCCCGCCATCACCAGCTCGCCGCGCAGGTCGCCGCCGGGGATCTCGGCCACGGTGTTGAAAGCCGGGTCGCCGTCGTCGTGGAAGCGGGAGTCGACGTCGATCTCCACCTCCACCGGCTGGCCGTCGGCCAGGAGCCGCGCCAGGCTGTCGTAAGCCTCGCTCGCCATCACCAGCCCGGGGACGCCGGAGGAGCCGCCGCCGGGCTCCCAGGAGCCGCCGGCCGTCACCCCCACGACCCCGCTCTCGCGGGTGGAGACGGAGATCGTGGCGAGCGCCTTCTCGGTCGTCAGGAACCCCGCCATCGCCTTCCGGAGCTGGCGGCGCGCGATCGCCCGGGCGCGGAAATCGCTGCGGTCGGGCGGCGCCTCATAGCGCGCCAGCTCATCCAGCGCCGCCTCGCTGTAGCGCTTGAAGTCGCTCCCCTCCGCCTCCTTCAGCTCGCGCGGCTCGTCTAGGAGGAGGACCTTGCCGGCGAGCTTGCCGCGGAAGGCGTCGAAGTCCTTCTCGGACTCGATCTTGACCCGCATGGCCGGCCCGCGGACGGGGCCCTGGGTGCCCGGCGTCCAGGCCTCCGGGAAGGCCAGGAGCGGCGCCTCGCGGGGCGCCACCAGGCGGACGGCGACGCGGCGGAACGACCAGCCGCGGCCGAAGGGGAAGGGCTCCAGGTGCGCGTTGGCGAGCCGCCAGTCGGCGAGCTGCTGGCGCGTCCACCGGTTGGCCTCCTTCGCCTGCGGCGAGCCGGTCAGCCGGGGGCCGATGACGTCGGTCAGGTGGAAGAGGGTGTCCATCACCTGCGAGCGCTCGAGCCCTTCGGCGCGGATGCGGGTGAGCATGTCGAGATCGATCCGTTCCTCTGTACCATGGGCGGCCGGGGCGGCGAGCGCCGGCAGCGTGAGGACGGAGATCAGGGCGAGGACGGGGAAGAGCCTGCGCATCGTCGTCGTCTCCTCAGGCAGAGGGGAGGAGCATAGCGGATCGTCGGCGGGACGCCGGAGATGGAGATCGAGGTAGAGTCTTCGTCATGCCCAGCCGCGAGATCGACGTCCTGCTTGCCTCGCTCGATCAGGCGTACGACCGGAAGTCGTGGCACGGCACCAACCTCAAGGGGTCGCTGCGCGGGGTGACCCCCGAGCTGGCGAGCTTCCGGCCGGGACCGCGGCGGCACGACATCTGGGAGCTGGCCGTCCACGCGGCCTACTGGAAGTACGTCGTGCGCCGCCGGCTGCTGGGGGAGAAGCGGGGATCGTTCCCCCTCAAGGGCTCCAACTGGTTCGTGCGGCCGATCGAGAGGACGGCGGTCGCCTGGCGGGCCGACCTCGACCTCCTCGAAGCCACCCACCGGTCGCTGCGCGAGGCGGTCGCCGCCCTCGATCCGCGGGAGCTCCCCCGGATGCCGGCCGGACGCAAGGTGAGCAACCTTGCCTTGATCACCGGCGCCGCCGCCCACGACGTCTATCACGCCGGCCAGATCCAGCTCCTCAAGCGGCTGGCAGCCGGAGTCTAGGCGGCGCCAGGACGGCGCCGTCCCCTGCACAGGACGAATCTCGCTGCACGAAACAGGGAGTGCGGCGTGTGATCCTTGTGAGGCGACGCGAAGTCAGGCTACGCGGAAGCCTTTAGAAGTCAGATGGTGGGTTTCACGTGCACACACTCGCACACTGCCGAGCGGGCATCGCGCTTGCGTAGGGCCCCTCGGCAGATTCTCGACGCCATGCTCGCGATCCTCCTGATGGACTCCCGAAGGGCGGCCGGCCGCGGCCTCGCGGCCGCCATCCTGCTGGTCGCCGCTTTCACCGCCGCTGGCATGGCCGCCCAGGCCCAGAACCCGCAGAAGTCCATGCGCGGGCGAGTCGTCGACGACCTCGGCCGCCCGGTGGCGGTCGCGGTCGTGCATGGCTTCTTCGGCATCGTCGGGGTGCCCCGAGCGTACGACATGGTGCTCCCGGCCCCGGCGCCCTGCGCCAGGACCCTGGACGACTTCGTCGTCCGGAGCGGCGAGGACGGCGGGTTCACTTTCGCCATCGTCGGCGACGGCAAAGGTCCGATCGACCTCGAGGTCTGCAAGGAGGGCTACTTGCCCGTCCACCAGGTATGGACGGACGACCCGCTCCCGCAGCCGCTCGCCGTCGTGCTTGCGCGGGGAGGCCGGATCGGCGGCCGGGTCGTCGCGCCGGCCGGCAGGCCCGTCGCCGGCGCGGGGGTCGAGATCATCGAGGAGGGGACGGAGAGCGATCTCCAGACGACGACCGACGCGGCGGGCCGCTTCATCCTCTCGCCCCTCCGCGCGGGGACCTTCGGCGTGCGGGCCCAGGCCCGCGGCTATCAGCAGGCGGAGCGCCACGGCCTCGCCGTCGAGACGGGCTCCGGTCCCCCGAGTCTGGAGCTCGAGCTGACGGCCGGGGCGGTCCTCGCCGGCACCGTCCGCGACGCCGCAGGCAAGCCGGTGGCCGGCGCCGTGGTGAAGCTCTTGGGCGGCGCCAGCTACTCGCCGGACGCCATCGCCGACGCCCAGGGCCGCTACCGGCTGGACGGCATCGAGCCCGGCGAGCGCAGCGTCTGGGTCGAGCTGGGCGAGATCTCCGCCGACTCCGAGGAGGTGGCGATCGCGCCGGGGATCAATCGCCGCGACCTCACCTTCCGCCGCCGCGAGATCCGCGGCCGCGTGCTGGCACCGGACGGCACGCCGGTCGCGGGGGCGCAGGTCGAGCTCAAGGGCCGCGACACCCGCGACCAGGAGGCCGTCTCCGGCCCCGGCGGCGATTTCTCCTTCCCCGTCCTCGACGGCTGGTTCGTCCTCCGCGTCGAGGCCGCCGGCTACGGGGCGGTCGCGACCGAGCCGCTCGCCGTCCGCGGCGCCCCGCGCACCGGCGTCGACGTCCGGCTGAG
>DATNKQ010000500.1:0-13282 GCA_035603315.1 Thermoanaerobaculia bacterium | reverse complement strand
CGTCCGTTTGACCGGCGCGGCGGGCGCCTTGTCCGCACTCTTGTCAGACCTGTCCTTCGCCGAGTCCTTGCCGCTCTTGTCGGCCGTCTTGACCTCGCTCTCCACGGTCACCGTGAAGGCCCCGTCGGCGCGCGAGATCTCGACGTGCTGCAGCTGCAGCACCCGCAGCAGCTCGGCCTGGGCGCCCGGCCGCCGGTCGCCGGCGGGCAGGACGTAGGCCGCCGGGCCTTCCCGCTCCGGCTTGGCGACCGAGCGCTTGCTCTTCTCCCAGAAGTTCCGCAGCAGCAGCTCGCGGTTCTCCGCAGTGAACGCCAGCGAGACCAGGAGGCCGGTCTCCTCATAATTGTTGTTGTTGCGCTGGGACCAGGAGACGGAGCGGTACGGCGGGTCCTGCCGGTACCAGGTGCGGGCCGTCTCGCCGGAATCGATCTCGCGCGTCTCGGTATCGGCGCCGGCGTTGCCGAAGGTCTCGTAGAGCCGCGACACGCCGTTGTGCATCGCCGCCATGAACATGAGATAGCCCGGGCTCCAGGTGTCGAAGTCGCCGTGGGTGAAGACCCCTGGCATCCCGAACTTGCCCATCTGCGCCACGTTCATCCAGCCGAAGAGCTGCCATTCGTTGGTCAAGAGGGGATCGACCCAGGCGTTGTAGGGGCCGTCGCCCACCGTGTTGTCGTAGAGGAAGGGCACCGACTCGTGCAGGTCGTGCAGCACCTGGGCGTGCCAACCGAGGTAGGTGTCCAGCACCTGCCGGGAGAGCGACAGCGTCATCCCCATGGCGTCGCGGTTGTTGTCGTGGGCTACATAGTGGCCCCAGTAGGAGAGGAGGGGGCGGTTCGCCTGGGGATGGGCGAGGTGCCAGCGATAGACGTCCACCATGCGGTCGCGGCCGTCGACCTCGACGACCGGTGTGAGGAGGGTGATCACGCGCTCGCGGATGCCGCGGACGTACGGGCTCTCGTCGACCGCCAGGCGATAGGCGAGCTCCATGAGCGCGGTGGGCGCGCCGGTCTCGGGGGAGTGGATGGTGCCCGTAATGTAGTAGACCGGCACGCTCGCCGCGATCAGGCTCTCGGCGCGCGCCTCGTCGAAAGTCGAATCGAGCTTCAAGAGCCGCGGGTCGGCGAGCTGCGCGAGGCGCGCGTCGTTCTCCTTCTGATGCTCGAGGTTCGCCTCCGAGCTGACCGCCACGGCGATGCGCTCGCGCCCCTCCTCGCTCACGCCGAGCGAGATCACCCGCACCCGCGGACTCGCCGCCGCCAGCAGCCGGAAGTAGCGGTTGACGTCCGCCGTGTACGGCAGGATCCCCGGCGCCCCGGCGACATCGCCCAGGACCGCGCTCGGGCTCGGGACGGTCTTCGAGGCCGGCAAGTAGTCGGTCAGCGGCGAGTTGAACTCCGGCGCCGTCGTGTACCTGCGGATCTTCGCCGTGGCGTCGGCGTCGATGGGCTGATCGAGGCTGGGCTTGAGCTCCGCGGGCACACGGGTCTGGGCGGCGGAAGGAGCCGCCCGAGCGGTCGCCAGCAGAAGGACGGCAAGGGCGAATCGACGCATCCGAAATCCTCCGGAGATGGGAGAAGAACCGCGAACCTGCGTATCCTACCTGAGCGCTACTGCGCTGGCAGGGCGCCGGGAAGGACTCGACGATCTGGCCGATCGTACGCAGCACCGTGCTTTTTCGTGATCTGAGGAAGTGCCGGGAGCGCCCGGGCGGCCCTTGACATTGCAGCGCCTGGGACCTACGCTGTTAGCACTCACCACTCATGAGTGCTAACAGCAGACGGTGAGCAGACATCGGACCGCCGATTCTCGCTAGCCGCCTTCGGGAGGTCGCAGCCATGAACATTCGTCCGTTGCACGATCGGGTCGTGGTGAAGCGTATGGAGCAGGAGGAGCAGATGCGGGGGAGCATCATCATCCCCGACACCGCCAAGGAGAAGCCGCAGGAGGCCGAGGTCATCGCCGTCGGGCCGGGCAAGCTGTCGGAAGAAGGGAAGCGCTTGCCGATGGACGTCAAGAAGGGTGACCGGGTCCTGGTCGGCAAGTACTCGGGTAGCGAGATCAAGATCGAGGATCAGGACTACGTCATCCTGCGCGAGGACGAGATCCTGGCCGTGGTGAAGGGCAAGAAGTGATCCCGCTGCGACGACACCCCTGACGCATCTCGGATCCGCTTTTATTTCGTGACACCTGAGGAGGCATAAGCACCATGGCCAAGCAGATCACTTACTCCGGAGACGCCCGTGCGGCCATCCTCCGGGGCGTCAACAAGCTGGCCGACGCGGTCAAGGTGACCCTCGGCCCCAAGGGCCGCAACGTCGTCATCGAAAAGAAGTTCGGCTCGCCGACCATCACCAAGGACGGCGTCACCGTCGCCAAGGAGATCGAGCTCGCCGATCCGCTCGAGAACATTGGCGCGCAGATGGTGCGCGAAGTCGCCTCCAAGACCTCGGACGTGGCCGGCGACGGCACCACCACCGCTACCGTGCTGGCCCAGGCGATCTACCGCGAGGGCTCGAAGAACGTCACCGCCGGCGCCAACCCGATGGAGATCAAGCGCGGCATCGAGCTGGCGGTCAAGGCCGCCGTCGAGGCGATCGACAAGATGTCGAAGCCGGTCGAGGGCAAGGACATCGCCCACGTCGGCACCATCTCGGCGAACAACGACGAGGAGATCGGCCGCATCATCGCCGAGGCGATGGAGAAGGTCGGCAAGGACGGCGTGATCACGGTCGAGGAGGCCAAGGGGCTCGAGACCACGCTCGAGGTGGTCGAGGGCATGCAGCTCGACCGCGGCTACCTCTCCCCCTATTTCGTCACCGACGCCGAGCGCATGGAGGTGGTGTTCGAGAACGCCAAGATCCTGCTCAACGAGAAGAAGATCAGCGCCATGAAAGACCTCCTGCCGGTGCTCGAGCAGGTGGCCAAGCAGGGCCGTCCGCTGTTGATCATCGCCGAAGACGTCGAGGGCGAGGCGCTGGCCACTCTGGTGGTCAACAAGCTGCGCGGCACCCTGCACGTGGCCGCGGTCAAGGCGCCGGGCTTCGGCGACCGCCGCAAGGCCATGCTCGAGGACATCGCCGTCCTGACCGGCGGCCAGGTCATCACCGAGGACCTCGGGATCAAGCTCGAGAACGTCAAGTGGGAGGACCTGGGCGACGCCAAGAAGATCGTGCTCTCCAAGGATGAAACGACGATCGTCACCGACTCCGACAACGCCAAGCGGCGTGAGACGATCGCCGGCCGGGTCAAGCAGATCCGCAACCAGATCGAGGAGACCACCTCCGACTACGACCGCGAGAAGTTGCAGGAGCGGCTCGCCAAGCTCGTCGGCGGGGTCGCCGTGATCCAGGTTGGCGCCGCGACCGAGACCGAGATGAAGGAGAAGAAGGCCCGCGTCGAGGATGCCATGCACGCCACCAAGGCGGCGGTCGAGGAGGGCATCGTGCCGGGTGGCGGCTTGGCGCTGCTGCGCGCCATCGGTGCGGTCGACAAGGTCGAGGCAACGGGCGACGTCAAGGTGGGGGTCAACATCGTGCGCCGCGCCCTCGAGGAGCCGGCCCGCCAGATCGCCAACAACGCCGGCGAGGAGGGGTCGGTCGTGGTCAAGGACTTGCTGGCGAGCAAGGGCAACCGCGGTTTCAACGCAGTCACCGGCAAGCACGAGGACCTGGTCAAGGCGGGCGTCATCGACCCGGCAAAGGTGGCCAAGACCGCGCTCCTCAACGCCGCCTCCATCGCCGGTCTGATGCTGACCACCGAGGCCCTGATCTCCGAGATCAAGGAGAAGGAAGAGAAGGGCGGCGGTATGGGCGGCATGGGCGGCGGCGGCGGCATGGGCGGCATGTACTAAAGCAGTCGCCGCCCGCTCCCCGAGCGCGGCTCACCATTTCAGCACCCAAGAGACGGCCGGTCCGGGTCACTGCGGGCCGGTCGTCGTGCGCTTCGTGTGGAGAGGGGATGAAGAATGGACGCTAGCGAGCGGCCGGGCAGGCTCCTCGTCGTCGCCACCCCGATCGGCAACCTCGACGACCTCTCGCCGCGGGCGCGGGCGGCGTTCGAGCGGGCCGACCTCGTGGCGTGCGAGGACACCCGGCACACCGGGCGCCTCCTCCATCTCCTGGGGATCAAGAAGCAGCTCGTCTCGCTGCACGAGCACAACGAGCGGCAGCGCCTGCCCCGCCTCCTGGACGAATTGGCAGCGGGGCGCACCGTCGCTCTCGCGAGCGACGCCGGCACGCCGCTCCTCTCCGACCCCGGCTTCCTCTTAGTCCGCGAGGCGGCGGCGCGCGGCGTCGCCGTCGAGCCCATCCCCGGCCCCTCGGCCCTCCTGGCCGCCCTCGTCGCCTCCGGCCTCCCTCCCTACCCCTTCACCTTCGCCGGCTTCCCGCCGCCCAAGTCGGGCAAGCGCCGCAGCTTCTACCGCGCCTGGGCGGAGCTCGGCCACACCCTGGTGCTCTTCGAGTCGCCGCACCGCCTGCTGGCGAGCCTCGCGGACGCGGTAGCCGAGCTCGGCGACCGCCCGGCCGCCATCGCCCGCGAGCTCACCAAGCTCCACGAGGAGATTCTGCGGGGAAGCCTCTCGGAGCTCCTGGCCGAGCTCGCCGGCCGGCCGGCCCTCAAGGGTGAGTTCGTGCTGGTGGTGAGCGGTGCCCGGGGCGCGGCTCCCCGCGGAGAAGGTATCCTCTAGGAAGCGGGCGCGGCATTGCCGGGCTGCCGGGCGGCGAGGTCGCCGCCACCCGGAACCTTCGGGCGTCCGGGACGTTATGGTCTTCTGGAGATGACGATGATCGAGCCCCTCCTGCAGGCGGAACCCGCCGGCCCCGATGCGCCGGCGAGCGATGCCGAGCTGATGGCGCTCGTGCGGCAGGGGGACCGGGACGCTTTCACCCAGCTCATCGATCGCCACAAGGACGCCGTCGTCGGCTACCTGGCGCGCCTGACCGGCAGCCGCGACCGCGCCGAAGACCTCGGGCAGGACACTTTCCTGCGCCTCTTCCGCTCGGCCGCCGGCTACGTCGAGCAGGGCTACCTGCGCGCTTTCCTCTTCCGCATCGCCACCAACCTGGCGCACTCCGAGGAGCGGCGGGAGCGGCGGCTGCGCCTCCTGGCCCCTTTCCTCCTCGGCAGTCGCCATTCCGAGGCGGCCGAGGCGGCGGCCCCCGCGGGCTTGCTGCGGGCGGAGGTGCAGCGCGAGGTGACGGCGGCCATTGCCGCGCTCCCCATGAGCTACCGGGTGCCGCTCGTCCTCCACGAGCTCGAGGGCTGGGCCTACGCCGACATCGCCCGCGAGCTCTCCTGTCGCGAAGGCACCGTCAAATCGAGGATTCACCGCGGGCGCGAGCGCCTGCGGCGCAGTCTGGAACCGTACTGGCACGGAGGTGTGGCATGGAAAACGAGCGAGTAGACCGGCTCCTGCGCGGGCTGCCGCCCGAGGTGGCGAGCGCGGGCTTCACCGCCCGGGTTCTTGCCCGTCTGGACGACCCGGCCCCCCGGGAGTCCAAAAATTGGCTGCCGCGGATCACTCTCCCCGCGGCCGCGCTGGCGGCGACCATCGTGGTCGCCGCCAGCCTCTTGTCTCCCGCGAGGCCGCCCCTGGCTCCCATCGCGCGGAGTGCACCGAGCGCGCCGCTGGCTCAGGCCGCTCCGACTCCGCTGATCCGAGTGGCGATGGCGCCCGCCCGGCAGGCCCGCGGGGCGCCGCTCCCACGATCGACGGCGGCGGCCCAGCTGGCGGCGAACCGGACCCAGGCCCGGCGGCTCCTCGACCAGATCAGCGACGAGCGCGGGCGGCTGGAGGGCGAGCTGCGGGCGCTCCGGAAGGCCCCGGCCTCGCCGGTCATCTATTTGGGCGGCGACGAGGACATGGACCTGGTGGTCGACATGGCGAAGGTCCGCAACCTGCCGGCCGGCCGGCAGGGCCGGCGGCCCGGCGATCCCCCGGGTTTCGACTGAGCACAACTCGAATTCACTGGAGAACGACCATGCAGGCACGATCGATGACGCATCGAAACCTCCTCGCCGTCGGCCTCGGGCTGACCGTCCTGGCCGGCGGCGCCGGCCGCGCCACGGCGCAGATGGCGCAGATGGACAAGACCCCGGCGCCGCCGGCCGAGAAGAAGGTGGTCCGGCAGCGGGTGGTGGTGATCGACGACGGCAAGGACGACAAGGCGATCGAGTCGATCGGCAAGAACGTCCCCCGCGGCTACCTGGGCGTCGGCCTGACCGACCTGACCCCCGAGCTCCGCACCCACTTCGGGGCGCCCGAGGACTCCGGGGTGATGATCTCCAAAGTGGAGGCCGGGAGCCCGGCCGAGAAGGCCGGCCTCAAGGTGGGCGACATCGTCACCGCCATGGGCGGCAAGGCGGTCGACACCAGCCTCGACCTGCGCAGCCGCGTCCGCGCCGGCGAGGACGGCGCCCAGACGCCGCTCGAGATCTGGCGCGCCGGCAAGGTGCAGACGGTGACGCCGACCCTGGAGCGGCGCAACCGCCCGGAGTTCGACCTGGCGCCGCTCTTCTACAAGAAGCAGGACGGCGACCGCACGATCCTCCGCCTGGACGGCGACGAGCTGCCCGAGAAGCTGGAGGGCCCTTTCGGCCTGCTGCCCGGCCAGCAGCTCAAGCACCTCCGCCACGAGGCGGACCTCGAGAAGCGGCTGAAGGACCTCGAGAAGCGCATTCACGACCTGGAGCACCAGCTCACCAAGCCTCACTGATCCCGCATCGGAACCCCCTCGCCAGGCGCGCCCCCCTCCTCGCGCCTGGCATTTTTTTGCCCGCTCGCGCGCCGTTGACGATCCTCGCGATTGGTCGTAAGCTCCGCGCAAGTCCGGCAGAAATCGTGCGGCAACGTCCTCGGTCATCGCCGAAAGGAGGGTTCGCATGCAGCTTCCTCAGGTCAACTACCTCGCGGTCCTGGTGAGCGCCGTCGTCATCTTTTTCCTCGGCGGCCTCTGGTACTCGAAGGCCCTCTTCGCCAAGAAGTGGATGGCCCTGATGGGCAAGACCGAGGAGGAGATCAAGGCGGCCGGCGCGCCGCCCATGGGGCTGATGCTCCTGCAGGGTTTCATCAGCGGCCTGCTCGTCGCCTGGACGCTCGCCGTCATCCTCAATCACTTCGCCAACCTGACGGCGCTCCGCGGAGCCCTCGTCGGCGGCCTCTGCTGGCTCGGCTTCGCCGGGGCGACGAGCTACTCCACCGCCCTCTTCTCCATGCAGAAGAAGCAGCTCTGGGTCATCAACACCGGCTTCAACCTCGTCTCCTTCGTGATCGCGGGGGTGATCCTGGCCTGCTGGAGGTAGAGGGGCGGAAGACGGGGAGGAGCCTGACGGCCGCGCTCCCGCGTGACAGGAGGCAGAACGATGACCACGACTCTCTTCTGGGGTCTGATCGCCGGCGTGGTTTTCGGTGCGCTGGCCGTCGGCATGATGCTGCCGATGTCGTTTCCGGACAAGCGGACGGCGCTCCTCGGAGCCTTCGTGGACCGCTTCGCGATCGGCGTCGTCATCGGCTGCGTACATCTGCCCTGGCCAGGCTGGACCATCGGCCTCGTCTTCGGCCTCCTCCTGAGCCTCCCCTCCGCCATCATCACCAAGATGTACCCGCCAATCCTGGTGATTGGAGCGATCGGAGGAGCCATCATCGGCGGCCTCCTCCACGGCTGGGGCTTCCCGGCCTACCTGTAGATCCAGCAGCCAGTCCGCCGCAAGGGCGCCGATACCGACGAACCGTCACCGTGACCGTGTTGCGTACCGCTAGACGGGACGACGGATTGCTAGACGAACTATCTGCACGCTAGACAAAGCATTTTCTCGCTAGACAAACCTCCGGTCTGCTAGACGGATGGTTTGTACGCTAGACGGATGGTTTGTATGCTTGAAAAAGCTCCCGTCTGCTAGACAGAGCTCCGGTCTGCTTGAAAAAGCTCCCGTCTACTAGAAAAACCTCCCGTCTGCTTGAAAAAGCTCCCGTCTAGCTATCCGCAGGAATTTCAAGCGAGAAAACCGGGCGTCGCGACGAAATACGGGCCGCCGTGCCGGCACGCCGACAATCTAGCTCTGCTACCGAAGGTAGCCGCGGAGCACCCGTGATCGCGGCGGGCGCCGGACTTCCAAGGTGGGGACCCTACCGTATGACCTCTTGGGCCACGATCCTCCCACCAGCTCGACGGCGACCGGCCCGGCATCGCCTTCTCGTCGCGCCAGAACACCTGCGGGCGCATCGTCGCTATCATCTCGCTTCCGCCCGACTTGTGCTACATTCCTCAAGATGCGAGGACTCTTCTCACGAACCAAACCCAGCGGGGCCGGCGAAGTTCGAGGGCATCTTCTTACCCGAGGCATGAAAACCGACTCCGCGTCTGTCAACCGGACAGAAGACCATCCCGTCGGAAATCAGGAGGCATCGGTGCTAGAACCCAATCAGGCGCAGCAGGAAATACTACGAGCTCTCGGGACTGGTGTTGTTTTCGAGCACTTTGAGGCAGGGCACTTGTTCGGCTTCAGAAGGAGCGATGAGAGGCCACTGAACGAAGAAGATATGCACGCGCTCCAGCGTGCTGGCCTGAAAGACGTGGGCTACATTGCATGGTCACCTTTCAGCGGGCAACAACATCCGTGTGTTGGCGTCCAGCTGACTAAGGTGGGAGAGCGTTGGCTCCGAGAGCACTCCAGCTAGGACGACCGGGATTCTTGCTACTCAGGATTCGACTTCAGACTCATCCACCTTGGCTCAGATGGTGGTGGCAGCCGAACTCTCACATCGGGGAATACAGTAAGGACGTGCGAGTCGATCAGTGAGGTACTCCATGCCCGCGGTAAAGCGTGGCCATTTTCAGGCTTGGGAGCGGATTGCGATTGGCGCCATCGTGGCTGCGCTCGTCCTCGCTTTCGGGATTCACGAAAAGGGCGGCGCTTCTCTACCATGGTGGGTCGGTTTCGCGTTAGTAGTTTTTTTCCTGATAGTTGGATGCTGGTCGTACATTGGGGTGTGTCTTTGGTTGAGTGGTGAAAGGACTGAGGAGCGACGGCTTTACCAACAACTGGAACTTCAACTGCGCCGACGTGTGGTACCGCTATGGGCTAGGCGTGTGGCGGGTGCGATTCTGGTCCTGATATTGGCCTCCGCTCTCGTCAGTTTACTATTCAGTGAAGTCTTCTTCGGCTTCATGGCATCCTGTATGGCTGTATTTGGTGTAGGTGTGGCGATCGATCGATGGTGAAGGTCACGGTAGCGCATAGGTCTCTGGTTGATCGCCTTCCAGATGGCGCCCGCCAGACTTCTACGACTGCATACGAGCCTGCAAGCGGCATCTAGTGACGATCATTGTGATCTGTGAAAGCATCCGCATGATCCGTTGGCCTGAACGCTACGACCCCGCTCGGACGCCAGTTCACGTCCGCAACGAGATCGCCACTCCGGCCTCGCCCGAGCTCATGTGGGCGTGGCTGGTTCGCGCTCCCCTCTGGCCTTCCTGGTATCCGAACTCGTGGGACGTCCAGCCTGAGAGCGGGTCTTCAGCCCAACTCACGTTGGGCTCCTTCTTCACCTGGCGTACGTTCGGCGTCTCGATACGATCCACCGTTCTCGAATTCGTCCCTCCCGAACGCATCGCCTGGAACGCATTCGGACTCGGCGTCGACGCCTATCACGCCTGGCTCATCTCGCCGACCGCGACGGGTTCGCACATCCTCACGGAGGAGACCCAATACGGCTGGGCGGCCCGGCTCGGGAGTATCCTTCTCCCCAATCGGATGCTCCGGGGGCATCAGCTCTGGCTCGAACGGCTCAGCGCCGTGGCACAGAGCGGTCCGCCTCCTGAGGGGGCCCTTCAGGCGCCATGATGCGAAAATCCGAAAGACACTTCCTCCCGGTTGTCATTCTGGGCGAGAGCGAGGGACCTGAGGGAAAGGCGGCGCGAAGGCCTTTGCTATCAGAGGTTTGGGAGGCCTCCCCCCGCCCGGGTCCCTCGCTCTCGCTCGGGATGACAGGCCCTAAGTTCTCGCGCGGCAGCCGCGCCGGATGATCGGCGTCCGAGAAAAACTCACACGCTCTGAGTCGATGCCTGACCTCACCATCCAGCCCCTGACGACCGAGTCCGAGGCGGAGGAGTGCGCGCGGATCATGGCGGCGTCCGAGCCCTGGATCACGCTTCGGCGCGACTTCGCGGCGTCCCTCGTCATCCTCATGGACGAAGAGCGGGAGCGCTTTTCCCCAGGGGCGGGAGTTGTTTCTCGAGCCCGGGAATGAACTCCCGAGCCCGGGAATGAGCTTCCCGACGTCGGGAGTGACACTCCCGCGGCCGGGTGTTGTTTCCCGAGGGCGGGAATGACACTCCCGAGCCTGGGAGTGATTTCCCGAGCCCGGGAATTACATTCCCGAGGCCGGGAGTGACTTCCCGAGGGCTGGAATGAGCTTCCCGAGCTCGGGAGTGAGCTTCCCGAGGCCGGGAGTGCGCTCCCGGGCGCCGCCGCCGGGCAGATCCCCTCGATTGTCATCCTGAGCGGCAGAGAAGGATCCGCGGGAAGGGCGGCGCGAAGCCCTTTGCTGCGAGCGGTTTGGAAGGCCTCCCCCCGCCCAGGTCCTTCGCTCGCGCTCAGGATGACGGAGGTTAGGTTTTCGCGGGTAGCCGGAGCCGATCGTCGACCACCGACTAAATTCACCCCGCCCTGCGCCTACCCTCAGAACGCCAGCAGGTCGCGCGCCGCAGCCAGCACCTTGTCCTTGCTGGGCAGGAGGACCTGCTCCAGGACTCGCGCGTAGGGGACCGGGCGGTCCGGGTAGGTGACCCGGCGGATGGGGGCGTCGAGGTAGGGGAAGGCGGCATCGGCGAGGCGGGCGGCGACCTCGGCTCCGAAGCCGAGGGTGAGCGGCGCCTCGTGGACGACGAGGGCGCGGCCCGTCTTCTTGACCGAGGCGAGCACCGTCTCCTCGTCGTAGGGGACGAGGGTCCGCAGGTCGACGACCTCGGCCTCGACGCCCTGCTTCGCCAGCTCCTCCGCCGCTTCCAGGCAGGTCCAGGTCGTCGCGCCGTAGGCGACGAAGGTCAAGTCCCGGCCCTGCCGCAGCACCTTCGCCTCGCCGAGCCTTCCCACGATGTCCCCCTCCGGCAGCACCTCCTTGATGCGGCGGTAGAGGAACTTGTGCTCCAGGAAGAGCACCGGGTTGGGGTCGCGGATGGACGCCTTCAGGAGCGCCTTGGCGT
The DNA here is from genome assembly GCA_035603315.1 of Thermoanaerobaculia bacterium. GTDB lineage: Bacteria > Acidobacteriota > Thermoanaerobaculia > Multivoradales > UBA5704 > DATNKQ01. Next base: position 2,075 of record DATNKQ010000500.1, on the reverse strand, counting down.
CCGCAGCGGTGGCCGGGCAGACGACCTTGAGGCCGGGGGTCTGCGCGAACCAGCCTTCCGGGTTCTGGGAGTGGAAGGGGCCGGCGCCGACGCCGCCTCCCGAGGGCAGGCGGACGACGATGGGACAGGCGACCTGCCAGCGGTAGTAGAGCTTGGCCGCCACGTTGACGAGCTGGTTGAAGCCGCAGGAGACGAAGTCGGCGAACTGCATCTCGACGATCGTCGGGTACCCGAGGACCGCGGCGCCGATGGCGATGCCGATGGTGCCGCTCTCGGCGATAGGGGTGTCGAGGACGCGCTCCGGCCAGCGGCCGTGGAGGCCGCGGGTGGTGCGGAAGGCGCCCTCGAAGGCGGCGATGTCCTGGCCCATCAGGACCAGCTTGGGGTCGCGCTCCATCTCCTCGGCGAGCGCCCGGTTGAGGGCGTCGACGTAGGTCGTCTCCTTGCCCGCGGCGGGCGGCGCGCCCGGCACCTCGACGATGGCGTCCGCGGTCGCCAGGGGTGCGAAGACGGGCCGGAGCGCCGTCTCGGGGTCCGGCCCCGGGGCCTCCAGCGCCTGCCCGATGGCCAGCTCGACGAGCTCGGCGATGCGCGCCTCCAGGCGCTCGCGGGCGGTGTCGTCGAGAACCCCCTCCTCGGCGAGCCGCCGCGCGTAGGCCGGCACCGGATCGGCGGCGCGGTAGAGGGCGAGCTCGTCGGCCGGCACGACCTTCAGCGAGTCGTCCCCCTCGGCGTGGCCGCGCATGCGGCCGAGCATCGCCTCCACGAGGGTCGGACCCTCGCCGGCGCGGGCGCGCGCCACCGCGCGCTCCAGGGCGTCCGCCATGGCGTCGGGATCGTTGCCGTCGACCGTCTCGGACGCCACCCCGTAGCCGGGACCGCGGTCGCTCAGGCGGCTGGCGGCGTACTGCTGTGAGGCGGGGGTCGAGAAGGCGTAGCGGTTGTTCTCGATGACGAGGACGAGCGGCAGCTTCCAGACCGCGGCCATGTTGAGGCCCTCGTGGAAGTCGCCGGTCGAGGTCCCCCCCTCGCCGATGAAGTTGATCGCCACCCGGTCGCTCCCCGACTGCCGCAGCGCGAAGGCGCAGCCCGCCGCCACGGGGATCATCGAGCCCAGGTGGCTGATCATGCCGAGGTGGAGGATGCCGTGCTCGGGTGCCAGGTAGCCGTAGTGGAAGGAACGCTCGACCCCCTGGGAGAAGCCCGGACCCTTGCCCAGCAGCTGGCAGGCGAGGCGGACGAGGAGCTCGACGGGATCGGGCCGGCGGCCGTCGGGGTCGCCCAGGCTCAAGCCCGGGAAGGCGCGGGCGGGATCGAGATAGACGGCGAGGATGGCCCCGAGATCGCGGTGGAGGGTGCAGAGGGCGTCGCCGGGACCTAAGGCCAGCCCGGCCGGGACGGTGGTCGCCTCGTGGCCGACCTCGCTGTACCACTTGGAGACCCGTCCGGTCAGCAGGAGCGCCTCGAAGCGCGAGTCGAAGTCGCGGGCGAGCTTCATGAAGGCGTAGCGGAGGAGCCGCTGCCGCGGATCGGCTGGCACCGCGGTCAGGAGGGCGAGCTTCTCGGACGCTTCCGCGGTCGCCATGGCGAGAGGAGTCTATCGCAGGGGCTTCGGGGGGCTCGCGCGGCCGGCCTTCAGGCCCGGCCGCTCTTCTGCAGCGCCTTGACCTGCCGCTCCAGCCGGCGCCGGTGGCGGTTCTCGGGATCGAGCTGGAGGAGGATCTTGAGCGCCAGCTCGGCCTTGGCGGTGTCCTTCTGGGCGAGGAAGGTCTCGACCTGCCGCACTCCCTGCTCGGCCGACTGCTGCTTCTGGAGCTCGCCCTCGAACCTGGCGACCTCGGCGAACATGGCGGCCGGGCGCGGGCTCCCGGGGAGGGCGTCGCCGAACTCGCGCGCCACCTCGCGGGCCCCGATCCAGTCCTGATGGTCGAGGAGGATGCGGTAGCGGCGCTCGAACTCGGCGGTCCGGTGACCCTGCTCGGAGAGGGCGCGGGTCTCGTCCACGCGCTCGCGGTAGGAGTCGAGCGTCACGCGCGTGACCTCGAGGGCCGACAGCTCCTCGAGCTCCCGCTCGG